>WIAF01000005.1 GCA_014055465.1 Nitrospira sp. CR1.1 | reverse complement strand
GGGTGGAAGTGAGAGGGAGGGTCCGTCGGGGTGGTTCCTTGCTCGCGCAACGCGCGGCCTCGGAAGGCCCTCGTTGGACGTGCGCAATTGGAACCACCCCGACGGCGCCTCCTGGGGAGAGGAACCAAACAAGTTTTGAAGGAGCATTGAAGGAAAGTGCTCGTCCCATGCGCGCAGGGAAGGGCCGCGCGACCTCATCCTTCCGATGTGTAAATAAAGATATTGGTATCGAAGTAGAGTCAGCCCGCTGAGTGTTATTACGCGTGCCATGTGTTTCGTTCTTCACGAATGAACGCATCGGCCTCCTGCGGCGTGGTGAATCCCCCTGCTGCCGCACCAATGTGGCTGGTGAGTGCCGCTGTAGGCTCGGCGGGAGTTTCGGGAATGATGATGACGTCCGCGATGCATCCCGGAATCAATTCCAACGATTCACAGTGCACGATGCCGCCGGGTTGTATCGTTACTTTTTGCTTGAGCACGTTCTGCATCGTGAGCTCCTAGAGCTATTTCTATGTAAAAAAGCATTGTGCGCAGCAGTCCCAATTGGCGCAAGTACTGAAGATGTTGCGGCCATTTGAGTTGTGCCGTAGAGGAAGTCAGCTTTGACAGAGGCAGCTCATGCGCGGGACGTTCACCCCTGCAGTTGCGCCATCATGGCGGCTGGATTCCAGTAGCCCCACATCGTTTGGATTGTTCCTGCCTGATTGATCTCGAACACGTCGATGCCTTCGAAAATCACCTGTCTGCCATTCTTGCCTGTACCCCGCCCCGTGAATTTAACGGCGATGCGGTTCCCGGACTGGAAGACGTGGTCTGCGGTCATGGAGATGGTTTCAAAGGCCCCTAGGACCGGCACTAGAAATTGGCGCAATGCCTCATGGCCCTGTAGCGGTGAGGGGGCCCCCGGTTCGTAACTGGTTCCCCGTTCCGCGAAGCAGGCGACCCATGCGTCCGGGTCCATCTCGCCGATTGCGGTAAAATACCGGGCCACCACTGCCGGAACATTCTCGGAGGTCATGCGTAGTGCTCCTTTGTATCGAATGGAACGTGGTGTGAAGAAGCTTGTCGAAACCCCTGGCCTTCAAATGAATTACGGAGACGCGGCCGCATTTGGATTGCTCGTCTCGGGAAAGTTTCTCGCGGATACAACCATGACCTAGCGTGAGGAGTCTCCTCAACTGTGGTCTGTAAGATAATGACCATGCTGGTGGCAACAGATCAACCTATGATTGAATTGCTCATGCGCCCCCTCGGTGGCGGCCATTGGGAGAGGCCCCATGATCGTGGAAGTTGAATCGAACGACAATTGCGAAACCAGCTTGTTTGCGCGATTCAAGGAGGTCGGCCCGGCCAGACCGGTGGTTCAAGTCCGGCTGTATGACCGAAACCCTGCCGGTGAGTGGTGCTGGGTGACGGGCTGGAGCGAAAATGAACAGTCGCCAGCCTGTCCGGCCTATGCTCGGTTGATTGAAGACTCGGGGTCGGGTTTGGCGTACCTCGTGTATGGAGGGCTCTATGGTCTTCGGTTCAGACCAATCCAAGTCGATGAGCCTTGGAGTCTCCAGAGTGCACATCAATGGGGAGAAGCGTATCTGTCACTCGCCGATGTCCGCGATGTGCGTTACGCAAGCTAGCGGGCTGTCGCCAACAGAATAAATAAGTACGAGCCAGGGGCGAGCTCCGCCCCGAGCCCGACCAGCCCAATATATTCTCCGGACTTGACCCAGATTGTCCCATCGGGAGTATGATGACTGATCCTGCGGTCTGCGGAAGTCGCGCGACCGGGCAAAGAGGCTCTCCCTCCTGATGGCGCGATTTCCAGCATGTCGTCTCCTCCCAGGGAGGCTGCGATGCGCACGGTCGTTGCCGTCGACTGGTCCGAGCCGTCTTTCAATGCCGTCACGGTCGCCTGCCGTCTCTTCACTCACGAATCATTGACTCTCATCCACGCGGTGGATCTTCGGCCGTTCGAAAACCCGCTTTTTGCGCAACCGCTCGGACGCAAAAGTGCCGGAGCATTGCGCGAGGGGATGGTTGCCGCAGGAGAGCGCCTGCTTGATCAAACCGGCGCATTGGCGCCTGTCACGATTCCTTCCATCCAACGGATCTATGCAATCGGGAACCCGGCGCCGGTGGTGCTGGAGGCGATTCATTCCGCTCGTGCTGAGTTGGTCGCGGTCGGATCACAGGGGCGTGGACGGTTCGCGGAGTTGGTCCTGGGCAGCGTCTCGCATCGAGTGGTGCTGCATGCCCCCTGCGCGGCTCTGCTGGTCAGAGATGATCCGGGACGCGTTCAACGGGTATTGCTGACCGTGGAAGGACATGAGGATTCGGTTAGGCTGTGCGCGTGGCTGAGGGCCCATCGGTTCAGTCAGCCGGTAGAGCTATCCCTCTTGACCGTCGTACCGACTATTCCTTTCGGCGATTCGACGATGGAAGGCCAGTATGACAAATGGACGAATGAAATGGATCAGTATGCCTGGCAGCTTGTGGACGAAACGGCTACGACCTTGCGGACCATCTATCTTTCTGTGAGCGTGCACGTCGAGCATGGTGATCCGGCTCATTGCATTGCCAAGGCGGCAGGTCATGCTGACCTTGTGATTGTAGGATCGCATGGGTGGAGAGGCCTCGAGCACTTCCTGCTCGGCAGCGTGTCACATGCGGTCTTGCACAAGGTGACCTGTCCCGTTCTGGTCGTTCGATGAAAGGAGGCTCTGCCGGCTGCCTCGATCGAGGCAACCTCGGCCGTCTGAGGGGCGTCGGTTGTCCCCTGGTCCCCGTGCGGGGAGATAGGGCAGGTATCGTCCACCGGTATCCAGCAGAAAGGAGGCGGCGATGGCGTGGAATATTGCCTCGAAAATTGTTCGCAGGGTGGTGACGATCGACGAGAATCACCCGGTGATTGATGCCGCGACCCTGATGGCCGAAGAGTTCGTCGGATCGGTGCTCATTACCAGTTCCTCCAAAATCACCGGCGTGTTCACGGAGCGGGATTTGATGATGCGCGTGGTCGGGAAGAAGCGGGATCCTGAGTCGGTGCAGATCAAGGATGTGATGACGAAAAACATGATCACGGTGAGTCCGAAGGATACGGCGAGTTATTGCTTGAATCTGATGAAGGAGCATCGCTGTCGCCATTTATTGGTCTTCGACGGCGAGGAATTTATCGGAATCGTCTCACTGCGGGATATGGTTACCCTGTTGATGGAGGAAAAGGAGGCGCTGATCGCCTATCTTCACCAATACATCAGTTCATGAACGCCTGGGCGGTCGGTTCCACAAAAGAACGGCTTCCGGGCCTCCGCTGTCAGAGACCCGGGAGCCTGTGTGCTGTCAGAATGATTGTCCGGCTCTTTCATCGAGTTCATGTTGAAGCAGATCCCGATGCGCCTCTTGAAGTAAGCTGGGAATCAGGACAGCCATGAAGGCGCTCCCATGCCCTTGAGGCTCGAGCCGATTCCTGCGTTCGCCGCCGAACAGGTCGCCGAGCTCACCCCACTGATCGAGATCGGCATAATTCCTGTGATCGACCGCCCTCAGGATGGGCAGGAATGTCCCGGTGATGATGGTTCGCGCCTCTTCCGACAGCGGTTGGAGCCAGCCCTCACGCAGGCCCACGGCATGATAGATCCTGCTGATCTGCCGCTCCGTTGGTCCCGTGTTGTCGATACCAAGCGCTTCGCAAATCTCCGTGAGGATCTTCTCGTCATACCCGTTCAGGTACCAGATGGTCTGGCGAGGAAGGCTTTCGGCTGGCAGCACCAGCGAATCCGCTTGTTGCCGCAAGCGGGTGAGTTGTTCCCGCATCGTTCCGGTTGTTGGAAGCCCGAGCGCTTGCAGCCATCCGGATAGTTCCCTGGACATGGAAAACGTCACATAACCATCGATCAACCGTGCCTCCAAGGCTTCATGGTCGCTGGGTGCGGGGGCAAGGGGTTGGTTCCACTCGTCTCCCTGCCCGGCCGGTTGATCGAATGCCGGGTCCACCGGCGATGTCAGTTGCACACCGCAGGAGGGGCAAAAGAGGGCCCGTAACGGGAGTGGGGCGTCACACGTTGCGCAGTTCATAATATCCTCCGACGCGCGCCTCACGCACATTCTGCAGGACGAGCGTTGCGCCTGCCGTCGAGGTTACCCCAGGACCCAGAGCGCGACTCCGGACAGGTCCCGCACCAGGCGGTCAGTGATGCGGTTGCTGAAGAGTCGCTTCGTTCCTGTCGGCCCGTAGCGGGTCACCACGACGGTGCCGAACCCTCCGGCCCTGGCTTCATCCATGATGCTGTCGGCGATATCGCGTTCATATCCCAACTTGAGGGTGACATGATCGAGAGGAAATCCCGTCTGCCCAAGTTGCGCCAACGCGTTCATCAGGATTGGATATTCCAAGGCCCCTTCCGCGCGCACCCATTCTTCCTGTTCCTTGCGGAGTTGTTGGCCGAGATAGTCTTCCGTCTCAGGATTTTCCGACCCCCCGTGCTCCATCAGTTCACGGGGCATGGGGTTCAGCACATGAAACAAGGTCACCTTCACCTCAGGAATGTCCCGGAGCAGCTCTCCGACATAGTGCAGGGTTCTGGTGGACTCGTCCGAGTCATCGACGGCGATGAGGATATTTTTAGCTGAGGCGCGGCTTCTGAACGTCTGTTCCGGAGCGAAAAGGGGTTGGTCGCCTGTCGTGCTAGTCGTCATAGTGTCACCATGCGCGAACGAAATTGGGCTGCCTCAGGGTGTCTACGAGAGGCTCAGGTTAGATGACTCTGGTGTGACAGTGATCCGGTGGAGTGAGGTCTTGCATAACGACCCCTCTTGTTGTGGTGCAGGTGATCGTGAGCGTTGCGGAACGAGTCTGTTCCATCATGGGCTACGATCCGCCGCGACGAAACAGCAGTTAGCCTATGCTTCTCCGGAGGAGAAATCAATGTGGGGGGGGCCGCAGATCAGACTCTGTTGGAGAGGGCTGATCTGGGGGCTCCATGGAGCCGGTGATATCCGGCTTCATGGAGCTGGTACGGTTGGGATGGATCAGGCGTGTTTCTTCGTGCTCCGGGCTTTCATGGCCTTGGCAGACTTTCCGCGAGTGACGGTGTCGGCTGGCAGGACTCGATTGCGCACGAGATAGGATGCAATTTCAGGGACCCGGGTACCGGCCTGTCGCGCCGGATTGCTATCCGCATAGGAGCTGGCGGGATTGTTTTTGAACAGCCAGAGTTGCACGACGTTCATGGGCGTGGCCGGCGTGGGAACTCCGGTGCCTCGAAACTTCATCATGCCTTGTGTCTGGACCAGAACTGAGCCGCTGCTGGTCGAGGAATTCAGTGCGGCGCCTCCCATCAACTCGATGAGGGTTTCCATCGCGACATGATTGCTCTGGGGAAAGGGCACGACGTGCGACAGGCCATACCTGGTAATTCCCGCGTGCTGGTGCAGCAGGCCGATCTCCTGCCCGGTGGCATAGCGAAAGCCGTAGGTGGTGGTGTACCCACCGGCGCCGCCCAGGACGTCCAGATAGGAGAGATTGGCCGTCGCGTTCAGACTGAGCCATTCGAGGTTCGTGTCGGTATCGAGGGTCACCAAGTGGTCGCCGGTTCCGGGAACAAGATTCTGTTGAACAAGAGCCATGTCGGTACCTCCTGCCGGTGGTGGTTGAGTGGGCGATTGCGCGAGGTCTATCGTCAGGGTCTATGCGAGACATATGCCAGTGCGTCTCAATGCCAGCATTTTCTCACTTGAGTAGGGATAATCGTGAACGACACGTGCCGAGAGAGATACGGCGGGAATCTGTTTGGAGACGATTCCGTTCCGGCACCGGTGTCAGTGAGTTGTGGGCATGGCTGTTCGAGCAACCTATCGAACGACGGCTGTGCCCTGCCGGCTCTTTTCACTGCTGTGGTGAATTGTTCCGCCGGGATGCCGGCGCTCCATGAAGCCGATTCACTTCGGCCTCATGGAGCTGGCACGGGTGCCGTGGATGAGTTGGTCTTCTCTGCGTTCCGGGCTTTGAGCCGGATGAGCAAGGCGCCTAGAGTGCGCGTTATTTTCGGAGCACACGAAGGCCGCTGGGTGTTGCAGGGGGCGTGGTGTCTCCTCCAGGGGGCATGGGGCCGCGTACCAAATACGATGCCAGCGCAGAACTCCGGTAGTCTTCCGCCGGTGCTCCTCCAGTATTGGGGAATATATTCGTGGTTGCGTAGGAACCACCAGGATTGTTGGTGAAGAACCAGAGTTGTCCCTCCTCCGGGAAACCTGGTCGATCAGAAATCATAACGATTCCACGAGTTTGGGTCATATTAGGGTATGTGGTTGCGCCGCCCATCAAGCCGATGAGTGTCTTGATTCCTTCGGAATTCTTCGAATCAGATACAGACTGCCCGGGGCCAAAACTCGTGATTCCGGCATGGTTCCACAACACAGCGAGTTCGCTGGTGGTGGCGTAACGGAACTTGTGTGTGGGGATATAGTTCCCTGCACCTTTCTTCACGTCCGAAATGGAAAAATTCAGGGTTCTCGTGAGGCTCAACCATTCGAGGTTGGTCTCCGTGTCAAACGTGATCAAGTGGTCGCCTGTGCCAGGAAGCAGATCCTGTTGAATGAGTGCCATGCACGCTCCTTCTGGGACGTTTGCGTAATGAGTGGTTGCCACGGTACGTCCGGTACGATTGATGAGCATCTTACGCTTATGCCGTTCACGTGCCAAGCCGGATTTGTCTGAGGCAGCACATGAGTGAAACAGCTGGAACGGTCATTCGCACGAATTGAGCGTAAACACGTAGATGATGCACCAAGGGTGAATTCCTATGATGAGGCGTCGCCTCTAAATAAGGAGTGTATCGAGAGAGATACGGTTGGGATCTATTCGGATACGGTTAGACGAGCGATATGAGGGCGGCATCTAGGAAGGGGCTCGTCAATACTCTCCTCTTCGCGGAACCGACCTGCCCTCTTCCAGATCTTGCAGATCCGACCAGGCCGTGATGTCCGTGCGGGTGGGGTCCACCGCATCACGATACGTCTTGAATTTTTCGGCACTCTCCGGCGAACTCGGGCCCCGTTCAAGCAACGTGCTGTTCCATGCTTCGAGTTCCACCTGGTCATGAGGTGTGGCGGTGCGTCGTACCCACTCCGCCACTCCGTCATCGGTCACATTGGCTTGCACTGCTGCCGTGAATTGGTCTGCCGTGATGCCGGCATAGTCCAGCAGTCGTTCATCCATCGGGCAGGGATAGATATATTCACCCTCGGTCCCTGCCAGCACCGCGCGGCACTTATCGATCATCCGTGCCAAATGGGCATAACCAGCCAGCCTCGTCTTCATGCTGCGCGGGAACGTCGTGCGTAGATCCATCACGCCAATAGTTTGTGGTTGGTGAAGGTGAGCGTCCGTACGAGCACCGCGCCGTTTTCAAAGGAGATGATGCGCCGTGTCGCCGGAAGATCGGAGGCTCCGACACGCACATGCATATCCGTGAAGCTCTCGGCATTGCGAAGTGCGCCGTCCTTGGGCGAGAAATAATAGACGGTATATCTTGTGGTCAGCTGTTTCTGATCCTGCGTCGTGCTGCTCTCTTCCACGTTGATCGTGAATGCCACATGCGGCATCTTCCGGTTGATCTGGGTGATGCGGTTATCTTTGATGCGATAGAAGGACTGCATGCCGTCGCCATGGATGTCGAGGCGGCGGCCCAGCGGATGGTCATCGCCCGCTTCCATCGTGAGACGGTGTTTTCCGTCTGATTCCTCGAACTTGCGCGGGGCGCGGTGCACGGCGATCATGCCGATCTGCTCCTGTGCCCACTTTTGAATCGCCTCATCGGGCAGTTGCACGGTCACCTCCCGCGGTCCCTTGACCACGACGGTTCCGCTCACCACCTGCCCATTGGTGTTGACGCTCAGGTCGGCTGAAAAACCTCGGAAATCCGGTTGCCAGCGGGCCGTGTTTTCAAAGGCTCGTTGGAGAAGGGCACGTGCCTGGGGATTATCGGCGACGGTTGGTTGTGTATCGGGAGCGGGGGCATGTTCCATCGGGGACTCCTTTGTCTCGTAGTGGCTTGGAACTGATAATTATAATGACCTTGCTTGTGCATCTACAACCGGGGATTTCAGTCTCCGGCGAGTTGGACATGGCACCCGGGGTACAATGTCTCTCATGGGACGAAGGTTTGTGTAGTACTGGCTAGGCCGAATCTGTTATACTACGGGGCATTTCATCCGATTATTTGACGACTGTGTGCATACGTGTCGGCATGCCTTGAAAGGAGCGCTATGGAGCGGCGAGCGGCGTCTCATACTGAAGAAGAAGAAATGAACCAGCGGCGGCGGCTTTTGGGTCTGGCTCGCAAGGGCGATCCGAAAGCCATCAGCAAGTTGTTCGAATTGTATCAAGTGCGCGTGTTGAACGGCGACATGTTGAGCAAGCTCAACAAATCCTACTACAAGGCGGCGGCTGCGCAGGAGCAAAAGGCGGCACAGACTCCCGCCAAGTCGTCAAAAGGTTCACAAGCGACCCACGGCAGCGCGAAGGGGAGTTCCAAGAAGCCTGCCGCGCTGGCTGTTCCGGCAACCAAAGCGAAATCCACGAAGGCCGCTGCACCGAAAAAACGAGCCAAGTAACCCGGGTCTGCGTCGAGATGGTCGGCGCAGACCGCCGGTTCTCCTTCCACCTCTTGTTACTGAACACCCACCCGTAATCCCCCGGCCGCGAGTTTGCTTCCGATTTCTTCAGCCAACTTTCTCGCTCCCGAATAGACTGTCGCCTGGCCTTCATGGTCGATGCGCCAGGCCAGCTCGAAGGCCCGGGATGAGTTCATTCCCGGAATACATTTACAGAAGAGTGCTATCACCTGCTGATAGGTGTGGCATTCGCAATTAAACACGATCACGCGGGCTTCCAGATCGTCGCCGGTTCCCACATCGGTGGTATCGAGGGCGTCTGGGGTCATGACAGGGGTGAGGGTACTCATGCGGTCGTTTCGCTCGGCGCCGAGTGTAGCAGGTGACATGGGGTTGAGTGCAACCGGCCCTCGTCTTCTCCGGTGACATGCCGCAGCGCGGCTTTGAAGAGAGTGACCCGCATGTCGCTCTGGCGGCGTGAAGAAATCATCCGGACAATCGTCCTGGTGATGTGACGACATAATCATTGGCCAGGTTGACGCCTTCCCGCGCCATGGTTCGGCTCAACAATGCATGGTGAGTTCTGGAATCGGTGACAGGCACCAACTCGTGCGCGCGCGCCAGGCGGAAGGTATAGACCTGGGCAGCGGCGGTTTTCAAAAGGGCGAGGCTATATTCGAATCGGTAAGCTTCCTCCAACGTCGCTGACGAACGGGCCAGTTGTTGCACCAGCGCGACGGTACACGCTTCGATGGCGCGCTGGGGTTCGAGAAGGCGAAGCAAGGCGGCCGGGCCCGGCACGAGCGCCGATCCCATGCGCATGGCATGGGTCAGATCAAAAAGACCGCGCTGAAACCGTCGATCCTCCTGCAATCCGGCGTGGAACAGCTGTCTCCAATGGGGATCGGCACAATCACGATCGATCTCGGCCGCAGCGGGGGCATCGAGCGGGCCGCTGACCGCGTGTCCTTGCACGATGCGGCCATTGACGACGAGGCCGGGGTGCTCGTCTCCCATGCGGTCCTGGTAGGCCGTGGTTCCCATAAACGGCGTGAGGCGAAGCGCCATGTAGTCACGGAAATGAATTGATCCATAGTGCGCGAGCAGATAGTCCAACGTGTCCGGGGTGCACAGATGAAAGGGGTAGAACAGGGCATTGCGAATGGGCAAGGAGGTCATCGCTGCGTCGTGTTCAGTGAGTGGAATACCTGCCGGGAGAGGGATTCTGCGAAACGGAGATGGCGCCGCGTATACGTGCCGGACGGGGTTACCAGCTATCCATGTCGATGACTTCAGTCGCATCCCACAAATTCTTTAACTCGGCTTCCGCGATCGCCTTTTCACGATCTGCTTCCGTATCCTCTCCGAATCGCTTGACGTGAGCCGTCTCTTGATCGGATGGGGGCGCGGCGGGCTCGACCGGTTGGCGACGGCGACGTTTGCCGGGATCCATATTCACGGGCATGGGAAGAAGTCTCCTTTCAACACTTCAGTCTCTCCTCTGCCGGGGATGGAAGTCAATGGGACAAGGATATGCAGCTATTCATTCAGGCTCGCCAAGAGGGCGACTGCCACCGTATCGGCATACCGCCTTCCTCTCGTGGTGAGTCGAACCACATCGCCGGTGCGTACGAGCAGGTCCTCCGCCAGCAATGTGTCCACTTCCTGCAGGAGTTCAGGGAATGACAGGGCTCCCGTCTGCTTCAGTGAAATGCCGTTGATGAGGCGTAGCCCAAAGACCAGCTGTTCACAACTATCATGCGCCGGTGTGAGGTGTTCGGATTCCGAAAGCGGGAGTCGGCCATTCTTCAGCGCTGCCTTGTAAGCTGCCAGATCGCTCACATTTCCGAATCGCCGCCCTCGGATATAGGATTGCGCGCTGGGACCGACGCCAAGGTAATTCCCGCCGGTCCAGTGGAGCCGGTTATGCCGGCTGGCGAATCCGGGTCGGCAATAGTTTGAAACTTCGTAGCGGTCGTAGCCTGCCCGGCAGAGGATCTCTTCCGCCAGGTCTTCCATCCGGTTTTGCAGTTCTTCATCAGGGGCGGGGACGAGGCCGCGTTGAATGGCGGTCTGGAGGTGAGTGCCTTCCTCAATGGTCAAGGCATAACAAGACAGGTGAGCGGGAGTCAGGTCAATGATCCGCCGCAACGAAGAGGCCCAACTCTCCATCGTCTGGCCCGGCAGCCCGTACATGAGATCGAGATTGATGTTGGTGAAGCCGGCTTCGCGCGCAACAGCCATGATGTGGACCGTGTTGATGGGAGACCCCGGGCGTCCGATGCGATCCAATTCAGTTTGCTCCATCGATTCGGCGCCGAAGCTGACGCGGGTGAATCCGGCTTCATTGAGATACGCCAGGCTGTCCCGCGTGACCGATCCCGGATGGGCTTCCACGGTGACCTCGGCATCGGGCGCCAGGCCGAAGGCCTGCACGCTTGTTGCCAGGATCGTCGTGAGTTGCCGGGACGAAAGTGTGGTCGGCGTTCCGCCCCCGAAATAGATCGAATCCAGCGGGGCCGGTCCCAATAGGCCGCGTTCGCCATGCAAGCGCAGTTCCGTCAATAGCGAGGCCACAAACTCTTCCGCGGCGCGCGCCTGGTGAATTTCCAGGTAGAAGGCGCAAAAATGACAGCGCTGATGACAGAAGGGAATGTGAATGTAGAGACCCTGAGGGGTGGCCTGTGGCATACCTGACTCAACGCGCCTACGGGGCTGGCGAAAAATCACGGACCATGGCGACTTCAATTTCCTCAGTCGGCGATTTGCCGCGGTTCCTGACGTGTGATTTCCAGGCGGGATATTCCCGCAACGTGTCAAACAGGTTCTTGATAAGGACCGGCTTGATTTGCAGTTCCCACTCCCTTAGCCAGGCCTGCTCATCGTGGGGCCCCTCGTAATCGTCGGGGAATTGCGCTTCCAGACTGATGCGAAACACGAACGATTTATCTTCTGACCACATGTGTGGACTCCTGTCGGCTGAGGATTGCGAAAGTGAATTGGCCTTACTTATAATATTTCAAATTCTAAGGAGTACAGCCCCATGCCCATCTTCGAATACGTCTGCCAGGAATGCAACCACCGCTTCGAACTCATCGTGCAGGGACAGACTGTGCCGGCTTGTCCTTCGTGCAAGGGGACGACGTTGAATAAACAGTTTTCCGCATTCGGGGTCGGGGCAACCGGCGGATGGCCGGTGGTCTCGAATTCCGGCGGCGGATGCGGCTCCTGTGGAGATCCGCGGGGTCCGGGCGCCTGCTCCATGAATTAATCACGACACCGGGGAATTCGAGTCATTGATGATGGATGATCACGAAGAGCAACTGCGTCGTGCAATCGGCACGCTTCTCCAATCAGACCCGTTGATCAAATTGTTGCAGGAAGTCCGGCTGGGCCGGATGAAAGCGACTGATCCCGGACTGCGGGCGGTCGTTGAGTCCTGGATCGGGGTGTACGCGCAGGTGTTACAGTCCCAGTCTCTGAATGCCGAGTTGTTGCTTCGATTGGATCCTGCGCCCCGGCTGCAAGTGTTGGTAGAGGCAGGTGTGTTGTCCTGGGACCAACCCGCGACCCGCGAGCTCGGGGAGTTATTTCGCAGCCTGCCGCTCACCGCCGCCTGAGACGAGGAGTTGCTTCCACGTGTGGACGCCTCTTGCCATGGCCTTGCTGGTGCTGGCCGGGTTGATGCCAGCTACCGTTTCGGCCGAAATACCCTCTCCGCTGCGTCCGTTACATACGACCCTGTCCGCAGCGCTGGCGACCCTTCCTTCTGACAGCCATCTCCTTCTCGATCGTGAACCCATCGAACAGTTTCTTGCAGCGCTGGATGGATCGCCTCCCGACTGGGCTCAGATCCATGGTCATGGGCATCATGATCCGGGCCTCGACGAGCGACTGTTTGCCTTGAACCGTGACCGTGATGCCCGGCGCGAAGGAAAGGAACCGTTGCAATGGGTGGTGACCGTGGCCTGGCTTGGCGAACTGTCGCGGTTTGACGAAGACGAAGGAGGATTTCGTGTCGCGTTGGGTCCGAAGTTCCACCGCACGGCATGGGGTGAGGTGCGATTCAAACATGAAGATCTGCCGGCGACACTGATCGTTTCGGCAGGTGAAGCGACTGCCGATCTCAAGGCCAGGCTTCAACGGGGGGATCGGATCGAGATTGATGTGGTCATGTGCGGCAGGCTGATCCAGGAGGAATCCCTTGTCTACGATTTTTCCCACGACGTCGAAGGGCTTGGCCTGATCATGCCGGTCGTGCGCATCGAGGCGGTGGCGTTTGTCTTGTCGGCCGGCGCGAAGTGACTGCCGAGTCCTCACAAAGTGGTTGGATCTGAGCGGGTAGCAGTGCGTTGACAAACTACAGACGCTCGCAGAATGCGCCGCAGGCTGTTGAGAAAGGCGGTCCGGCAAGGCCGCAGCAAGTGAAGAGGCGAATCGTACTCGTGCCGTACGGTGAGCCTCTGAGCGCCGCGAGAACGCCGCAGGCGGCCTTTGTCAACAGCCTGCTAGGGCATCCGGTTCAGATGGGGGTAGGCTTGATGCATGCAGGAGTCGCAGATCCCTTCCGTCACCTTCGAACGAGCCAGCCGGCGTAAGTAGTCTTCAATACGCTGCCAATATGATCCATCAGTCTTCACACGTTTGCACTTGGCGCAAATCTGCACGGTGCCATGGAGTGTGGTGATGTGTTCGAACGCATGGTCGAGTTCTTTGGTCCGTTCAAGCAGTTCCTGTTCCCGCAATTTTCGCGCGTCGATTTCTTGTTTCAGGCTCAGTGCCGTGGCGGCTCGCGCCAGCAGTTCGACTGGAATGACGGGTTTACGAATATAGTCCGTGGCACCGGCCGTATAGGCCGCCTGAATATCTTGCTCTGACGTATGGGCCGTAATGATGATGATGGGCAGGCCCTGGAGCTGTTCCTCCATCCGGATTCTCTGGCAGGCGTCTAGTCCATCGATCCCGGGCATTTCGAGATCCATGAGCACGAGATCGATGCCGTTCCCGGGCTTTCCACGTTTGCCGATCCCGAGGAGGGTCAGTCCCTCCTGCGCGGTGGCAACCGGAAGGAGCGGGCCGAATCCTGCACGGTGAAGGATGGCGTGGAGCAGGTCCCGTTCCTCCTGAAAGTCGTCGATGATGAGAATGCTCATGGTCGAAGTTTTCCTCTACTGTCTTTCTTGAAATCCGTTCATACGGCCTGCTTGGCCCGGGCAAGGATCGCGGCCAACTGATCGATCGTCCGGCGGATTAAGGCACGGTCGTGGTCTTTCCCTGCTTGCTCCAACTGTGCCCCTGCCTGACCGATGTCGGGAAATCCGTAGGATCCGGCCAAGCCTTTGATGCGATGTCCCATGCTCCGGATGGTCTCGTAGTCTCCACGTTCGATGGCGTCCTGCATCCGGTCCACGTCTTGACGGCGATTGTCGAGAAAGAGGGGACGGCGCCGCGCGACTTCTTCGTCGATGAGGGCCGCGATGCCGGCGGAAGGATTGTCCTGAGCCGTGATGCGTCTTCTCGGGGAGGGTGCGCAATGGGTCCTCAACGCATCGAAAAGCCGTTCTTTGGAAATCGGCTTGGCTAAGAACCCCGTGCATCCTGCCGCCTGACCCTGTTCCTGCGCTTCAAGGGATGCATCCGCGGTCAAGGCCAGAATAGTCGCCGGAGTATGCTGATGAGAAGATTCCCAGGTGCGAATCAAGCGTGTCGCGGCGAAGCCGTCCATGACCGGCATCTGTTGATCGATGAGGACAAGGTCAAACGGCTTAGACTGGAACAGGGCGGCCGCTTCTTCTCCGTTTCCGACGACCTCAACGTGATAAAGAGGTGCTTGAAGATAGCATCGGACCAAGGCTTGGGATTCAGGCGAATCGTCGGCCAGCAGGACCCGGAAAGTCGGTTCCAAGCGGGCGTCAGCAGCGTGAGAGACCTGGGATGCCATAACGGCGTTTGACCGATCAAGTTTGCGCAGTATGAAGATACCGCTCGTAAGCTCAGTATAGCGGTTGAAGGCCGGGCGACCTAGAATCTCCTGAAATTCGGCAAGGGAAGGGGCGGAGGGCTTGTGGTCCCAGAGACGGCGCAGATGGTGGAATGGCTTGAGCTAGTAGCTGTCCCTGGCGCAACGGAATCCGGTCCCGGAAGGGTGGCTATCCATTGTGCCCCAATCACGATCGGAGGTGCGTAAGCTGATCGCCGGTTTGAGCCAGGATCCTCCGCGCATGGCCTTAATCGCGCCCCGCTCGGGGCCCTGAGGGTTCGTGAGCGGCGCTGAGCGGTAGTGGTTGGGGTTGTACCAGTCTTGCACCCATTCGGCGGCATTGCCTGCCATGTCCAGAACCCCATAGGGGCTGGCGCCGGCGGGAAAACTGCCGACAGGCAGCGTGAGGATTTCACCGTTGAGCCCCTTCGCCTTGGAGATTTCCGCGCCGAGGCCTTTGATCCAGAACGCGTCCCATTCCGTACTGTCCGCAAACTGCACGGTTTTCCCGGCCCAGTAGCTTGCGCTGTTTCCGTTGGCGAAGTCCCAAGCATTGCCCCAGGGGTAAACCCGCCCGTCGGTTCCTCGCGCGGCCTTTTCCCATTCCGCTTCCGTCGGCAGCCGTTTGTCCGCCCAGTGACAGAATGCGACGGCATCAAGCCAGCTCACATTCACGACCGGATGGTGCTCGATACCCGGACGTGGCCGGTTGTGTTCCCATAAAGTTAGGTTCGCAGCCGTATTCGCTGGGGCTTGATAGCTCGTGGCTTGAACGAATTGCAAATAGGCGGCATTGGTGACTTCGTACCGGTCGATCCAGAACGCCCCCAGGTAGACCAGGCGTATCGGTTGTTCATCCGGAAGGCCGCCGTTGTCAGGTGAGGCCCCCATGGTGAATTCACCGGCTGGAATCAGCACCATGTTGTCGGGTGAGAAAGATGCCCGAGCAGCCTCATGCAGACCCAAGATGATGACGAGGCAGAGTGGCAGCAACCGGCAGCAGACGTCTGGCATCCTCATGACTTGGTCAATTTACACGCTTTGGCGATGCCGTCGCGGTAGGCCTTCCACAGCGTCAGCCCTTGCTTCACGCAGGCCAGCACGGCATTTTGGCGGTTTCTGCTGTCCGCATAGGTGACGACCATCGTATACGCGTCCTGTCTATGTCCTGCCTCTACCTTCTGGTGCGCGCGTATGAGATCCATATGCTGCCGCTCGATCTTGTGATGACGAATGAGAGGATGGGCGTCGATATAGGCTTCGATTTCGGCCTCGGTTTTTGGCTTGGAGGGTTCCTGAATTTCCTGACGGTCTTTTCTGCTGCCCTCGACAAACACCGCGAGGGCGGCCGCGCCAACCACCCAATCACGGCTGGCCGTAACTTTTTCTAGCCATCGTCGGTAGCGGGCGCTGGCCGGGAGGAGCGTGGCTCTGAGAAACACCCGGCTGTCGAATCCCAACCCCCGCATCATCTCATGAAAGAGTTCTGGATGAGACCGCCCGAAGGAGAGACCGCCGGTATCTTCCTCGTAAATATTCTCGGCCAACATGCGCCGCACGTCCGGAGGCGGGTTTTGCCCGTGCACCCGGGCCAGCAGGACGGGAAAATCCCGAACGTAGACCAGGCACTCCTGTTGGTAGTGGAGCTTCAACTGGGCCTTGGTGATTCCCGGTCCCATGATAATCGGCCAGGCCCAATGGTGCTTCTGATCCATCAGGGATAACAGTCGCTCGAGAAATTGCAGACGGGTCAATCTCTTCTGTGCCATGCCTTGCCTTCCTTCATTCCTACTGGCTACAATCAGCCACTGGTCAGATGAAGCCTATCACCATTCAAGATTCCGACGAGATTCTCAACTTCCTTGCCGAGGTGGCCCTGCACGGGAAAGGGTTTACCACCGACTGTTTGCTGGACTATGTGCTGGAAGAAGGGTTTACGGAGCCGATCTACCTCAATGCGTCCGGCGAAGACCCGGACGCGTTTTACAAGAATCAGCCGCAGGCCTGGGCCATCTACCAAGTTCGCGAATGGAAACGCGTTCTGACTGTGTCCGGCGGGCCCGGGAAGGACCGGCGCGTACAGATCACCGAGACCCCATAAGCTGTCCGTTGTATTCCGATGGCAATGGCGCCAACGCCGATCCCCCGTAGAGTCATGTGCCCCTTGTCCGAGGCTACCTTCTGTATCCGGGACATGTGTGTGCTCCTCCGTGAGTGTATTGGCCATCCGAGTGAATTGCAACGAATCACGCGCTGTTTGCAGCTTCGGGATGCCGGTTCCTGGCAGGCCCTGTTTGGTGACTGCGCATAGCAGCCTGGCGGGAAGGGGGGATTGTGGCGTTACCGCATCATCCTGAACGTGTTCAGCCTCTGGTCACGCTGTGCGAGCCGGCGGATGTCGGCGAGCTGGCGCTGATCCGGAGCCTACTCGACGGCAACGGCATCTCCTATGCCGTCCAGCATGAACATATCGGCGCGCTGTATCCCGGAGTGGCGCTCCTGGGTAGTCGAGTCATGGTTGAAGAACGTGACAGGCCCAGGGCGAAAATTCTCCTGAGCCGTCTGGCTCTGCAAGTCCGGGAGGCAACCGGCGAGGCTGATTGAGTCGAGGAGAAGAGAGTGGTGAGGCCGGACGCCCATGCATCCGCCGACTAGGGGTGGCCTTTCGGTTTGACCGGTTCCGGGGCGGTCGGCAGCGGCAGACGTACGTCGGACCCTGAGAAATGACCGCCGATCAACTTGCCTTCTTCAAAGTAGAGATACCGGTGTTTGACGACCGCCGGGCTTTCCCAGTCTTCAAAGATCCATTCTTCTCGCCGTAGCCCGTCACTGGTATGGGTCACGTTCATCGTATTCGGCGAGCCCCAGGAATCCAGGACTTGCTTACGATCCATCCCCACCATCACACGGTGGCTTTCGATATGTTTGGAAAAATCCGGGTCCAGCCAGCCTGGCACGAACCGGAACGCGATCAGGGAGACCACGAACAGGACGAGGAAGGAGTTGATAATGATCCTGACCGGCCGTTGGCGGATAAAAGGCGTTGGCTCGGCCGTCGGAGGCAGGGAGGAAGCGGGGCTTGCCGAAGTCGTCTGATCGGTCACAAATATCCTTCCATCAACGAACGTGCGAGTGGCGAGTTCCTGCTGCATGCTAAACAATAGGTTTTCAGTCCGTCAAGGGAGGCGTTTTGACCTGCTAAGCTTACTGGAGTACGGCGGGAGGGCTGAGGATGAGACGTAGGGGCTGGAGATATAACCGGGGATTGGTCTGGTTGACCGTCATGGGGTGCTGTCTCGTGGGTTATGGCGGGATTGAGGCCGAGGCTGGGTCTCTGTATGTCTACACGGATGCCCGGGGCCAAGCCGTCCTGACCGATAATCTCGACCAGGTCCCGGCCGCCTATCGGGGGCGGGTGCGAACCATGACCGGTACGGACTCCCCGGACACTTTCATGCCTGTGCCTGCCCCGGCCGTCGCCGACAGGAAGCCGTCTTCTTCTCCGGGGGTGATCGGCGATATTCTGAGCGCCGTGGCGGCGAGAGTCGGTTCGCGAACGATCAAGGGGCTGACGGCCTATCAGACTGCTGTCGTGATCGTGGCGGGGTTTTCTTCCCTGGTCCTACTGACCATGATGTTTCTCAGCGGCAATCCCGCCATCCGGATTCTCTGCAAGTTCCTGCTGGTGCTGGTGGCCTTCTCTGCCGCCTACCAGGTGATCGCGATCGAACGCCCGTCGTTTGAGGCGCTTGCCGGACCCTCGCAACAGGGGTCGAGCCAGCCGGTGGACAATATGGTGGGGCGGATGCGGAGCCAGACCGAGAAAGGTTATCGCGCACAAGAGGAACGCACGGCCCGCCAGTTGGAGCCAGCCGAACAACCAGCTCCCTGAGTGTGCCTAGTCGGCGTAGGCCGGCACTGGAATTTTTCTTACGGCAGGCGCGGGCGGTGGCTGCTGAGTGAAGGCTTTGGAGTAGGGATTGAGGACCGGTTCATGGGTCATGCGCTGGCGCAGTTTGACCAGCGGTAGACTTTGGGTGCCGATTTCCAGGCGGTCGATCGGAGCTTTCGGCGTCAGCGGATCAGGCAGACCCTGCAGGGCAAACATCTGGAACGCGAGCGACCAGTCAAGTGCATCCTTTCCCTTCTCCCGCACAATGAACCGCGCATCCGCCGACGGGTTCCCCGAAAAAAACAACAGCATGATGTTCGAGCGGAAGACCGGCGCAGCAGCGTCCTCGGGCGGTTTGAATTCCGGGACGAGTTGGGGAATCCGGTTCAGGGCCACCGGGGGTGAGAACTCGATATCGACCAGGCGAACGAACAGCGGCCGCTGCTCGTTGTGATCGTTGGGGTCGAAGGTAAAGCTGAAGGAATACCGGATGTCGACGCCGTCACGCTTGAAGGTGTAGACATCTTCTCCGTTTTCAGGAGACGCGACCTTCTTGAAGTATTGATCCCAGTCGTTAATGGGGTAATAGGTGAAGACGCGCAAGGCGGATTTACGGTCTCGCACGGCCTGGGGCAGGCCGAGTTTGTCGTGCAGTTCAGTTTGAGTCAGCCCGAGATAGCCATCGTCGAAATAGGGTCCGGCCCAAAGGGAAGGGCATTCCGGTCCGACGAAGCTGATGCAAAGGAGACAACAAACAATAAGGCGGGTGACTGTCTGATGCGCCATACAATCGACTCAGGCTCGACCCAGACTCTCCGGCATCGTATCGGCCGGGGTAGTCATTGTCAAGGCGGAGCGTCGGTCATAGCTTGCTGAAAAAAGTCCGTTCCCGATATGATGCCCGTTCCATCGCGAGTCATCGACGCAGTCGCCCCACGCCTGGCGTTCGGTGACAGAAAGACATAGGTAGTCATGCCGGCACACGACATCCGAGACCTTCTGCGAGAGCGTATCCTGATCCTGGACGGTGCCATGGGGACCATGATCCAGCGGCATAAGTTGGACGAAGCCGCATTTCGCGGAGAGCGTTTCAAGGATTGGAAGAAGGACCTCAAAGGACACAACGACCTGCTCAACGTCACGCAGCCGGACGTTATTGAGGCGATCCACCGGCAGTATCTCGAAGCCGGGGCGGACATCGTTGAAACCAACACGTTTAATTCCCAATCGGTGTCGCTGGCCGACTACGGCATGGATGATTTGGGCTATGAATTGTCCAAAGCCGGCGCCGAGTGCGCAAGGCGGGCGGTGGAACAGGTTGTGGCGGCACAGCCCGCGCGACGGTGTTTCGTGGCGGGCGCGATCGGACCGACCACCAAAACCTCGTCGGTTTCGACTGACTCCAATGATGCGGCAGCCCGCGGCACCACCTATCCGGAATTAGTGCAGGCCTATGGCGAGCAGGTGCGTGGTCTGTTAGACGGCGGCGTCGACTTGCTGCTGGTCGAAACGATCTTCGACACGCTAAACGCCAAGGCCGCGTTTTTTGCGATTCAGCAACTGCTCGCGGAAGGCGCCAGGCAGGTGCCGATCATGGCGTCGGTCACGTTTATTCAAGCCGGGAGCAATCGCGGTTTCTCGGGGCAGACGGTCGAGGGCTTCTGGAATTCCATTTCCCATGTGCCGTTGCTCAGTGTGGGCATGAACTGCGCCCTGGGCCCAAAAGAAATGCGGCCCCTGATCGAAGAGTTGTCTCAGCTGGCGCCGATTTACGTCAGCAGTCATCCGAATGCCGGGTTGCCCAATCCCTTGCTGCCCACCGGCTTTCCCGAAACCCCGGAGTCGCTCGCGCCTCAGCTGCGCGAGTGGGCGAAAAACGGGTGGCTCAACATTGTGGGCGGCTGTTGCGGAACTACGCCTGACCATATTCACACCATTGCGGAAGCCGTGCGCGGGCTGACACCCCGTCGGCCTGGAAAGGTCGAGCCGTTTTTGCGCCTCAGCGGCCTCGAAGCGCTGACCGTGCGACCGGAATCCAACTTTGTGAACGTCGGTGAGCGCACCAACATTACCGGCTCACCGGCCTTTTCCAAACTGATCCTGGCCGGCGATTACGACAAGGCCTTGACGGTGGCGCGTCAGCAGGTGGAAGGCGGGGCGCAGATCATTGATATCAATATGGATGAAGGGCTGCTGGATTCCAAGGCGGCGATGCAGAAGTTCTTGCGTCTCCTGGCGGCCGAGTCGGACATCGCGCGAGTGCCGATCATGGTCGACAGTTCCAAGTGGGAGGTCATCGAAGAAGGCCTCCGCAACATGCAGGGGAAGGGCATCGTCAATTCTATTAGTTTGAAAGAAGGCGAGGCTAAATTTTTGGAGCAGGCGCGGCTCATCCGGCGGTACGGCGCGGCGGTCGTCGTCATGGCATTTGACGAGCGTGGGCAAGCCGACTCGGTCGCGCGGCGTATTGAGATCTGCGAGCGTTCCTACCGTCTGCTGACCGAACAGGTCGGTGTCCCGCCGCAGGATATCATTTTCGATCCAAACATCCTCACCGTCGCGACGGGACTGGAAGAGCATAACAATTATGCCGTCGACTTCATTGAAGCGACGCGCTGGATCAAGCAGCATCTCCCGCTGGCCAAGGTCAGCGGCGGCGTTAGCAATATCTCGTTTTCGTTTCGCGGCAACAATGTGGTACGCGAGGCGATGCACGCCGCGTTTCTCTACCATGCGATTCAGGCCGGCCTCGATATGGGCATCGTCAACGCCGGGCAGTTGGCCGTGTATGAAGAGATTCCCAAGGATCTACTCACCCTGGTGGAGGACGTGCTGCTGAATCGCCGCCCCGATGCGACCGAACGATTGGTAACGTTTGCCGAAACGGTCAAGCAGAAGGGCAAAGCGGCGGTGAAAGACGACGAGTGGCGGGCAAAGCCGGTCGCAGACCGGTTGGCCCATGCGCTAGTCAAGGGTCTCACGGATTATATCGATCAGGACGTGGAAGAGGCCCGACAACAATCCGCCCGTCCGCTCGATGTCATTGAAGGCCCGTTGATGGCCGGCATGAACATCGTCGGCGATCTGTTCGGATCAGGCAAGATGTTTCTGCCGCAGGTGGTGAAAAGCGCCCGGGTGATGAAGAAGGCCGTCGCCTACCTCATGCCGTTTATGGAGGCGGAAAAACAACGGTTGGGCACGTCCCGCGCGAACGGCAAGGTGCTGCTCGCGACCGTGAAGGGCGATGTGCATGACATCGGCAAAAACATCGTCGGGGTCGTCCTGGGCTGCAACAACTACGAGGTGATCGATCTCGGGGTGATGGTCTCCTGCGAAAAAATCCTGGCGACGGCCCGTGAGCACCACGTGGATATGGTGGGCCTGAGCGGATTGATCACGCCTTCATTAGACGAAATGGTGCACGTCGCCAAGGAAATGACGCGGCAGGGGTTCACGGTGCCGTTACTCATTGGCGGCGCGACAACCAGCAAGGCCCATACGGCCGTGAAGATCGCTCCATCGTATCCCCATGCCACGGTGCACGTACTTGACGCGTCGCGTGCCGTTGGGGTGGTGGGAAGCTTGATCAACAAGCAACAAGAGCAGGAATTTTCTGCCTCCATTCGCGCCGACTACGATCGTATCCGGCAGGCGCATCAGGAGCGTGGGTCGAAAGCACTCCGCAGTCTGGAGTCTGCGCGAACACATCGGATGCCAACCGATTGGGCTTCAGTCGATATTCCCATCCCCTCGTTTACCGGCCTGCGTCAGATCGATCGTATGCCGTTACGTGAACTGCTGCCCTTCATCGACTGGACGCCGTTCTTTCACACGTGGGAGTTGCGCGGCAGGTATCCCGGCATTTTGGAAGATGCGATAGTCGGCTCGAAGGCGAAGGAACTGCTGGCCGATGCCCAGACGTTGCTGGAGGAGATTATTCGGGGCGAGTTACTGACGGCTCGCGGCGTCTATGGATTTTTCCCGGCCAATAGCATTGGTGACGATATTGAGCTGTATCGGACTGGTGATCGTCGGGATGTTCTGACCACACTCCACACGCTCCGGCAACAGGCGGAGAAACCGGTCGATCAATTCAACCTGGCCCTGGCCGACTATGTCGCGCCGAAGGAATCCGGACGCGGCGATTATGTGGGGGCCTTTGTGGTCACGGCAGGGATTGGCGTGGAAGCGCTCTGTGCGAAGTATGAGAAGGACCATGACGATTACAATTCCATCATGGTCAAGGCCCTTGCGGATCGACTGGCGGAAGCGTTCGCCGAATGGCTGCACAAGCAGGTTCGCCTCGAATGGGGGTACGGGAAAACGGAAGCGCTGACGAATGAAGATATGATTCGCGAGCGGTATCGCGGCATTCGTCCCGCGCCTGGGTACCCCGCTTGTCCCGACCACACGGAGAAGCGAATCCTGTTCGATCTGCTGCAGGCGGAATCGCAAGCGGGCGTGACGCTGACCGAGTCGTATGCCATGTTGCCGGCGGCAGCCGTCAGCGGCCTCTATTTTGCGCACCCGGCGGCGAAGTATTTTGCGGTGGGGAAAATCAACCGCGATCAGGTGGAAGACTATGCGGCGCGGAAGAAGCTTTCCGTGAGCGAGGTGGAGAGGTGGTTGGCGCCGAATCTGAACTACGACGCATAGCCGGAGAATGAAAACAACCGCCGGCTTCGTGCTCGCGTTGCGCGGGGGATCAACCTGCAGCCCGCGTACGCGTGTCCTCAAGACACCACCGGCTCACCAACTCGCCGGCGGCCACTCACCGAACGCTCATTATGTATCGCGCCCAGGGCCCTGATGCGGCCTCGCTGGGCGGGCTTGTGGGCCACCTTGCAGGTGACGTTTCACGAACGACGGGGAACGATCAGTTTTTGACGGCTTCGAGGGCTGCAGGCAAGGTCGGGGAGACGGGTGCGCTAGCTGTGACACCGGCGAGCGCCGCTTTGATCCAATGGTAGCGTTCTTCTGCCCACGCATTAAACTCGTCTGAATTTTCAAACACCAGGTCCCAGGCTTTGGCGGCATCCAACAGCAACAGGTGATGCGTCTGATTGTGTCCGGGGAAATAGACCACCAGCACAGCCGATTTCCCGGTGAGACTGATATCCGTGAACACATGGATCATGGCTGCCGGCGGCAGCGGCAGATCGCGAGTGGCCGCCGCGACGAGCGGCTGATACAGCCGGTGGAGCAAGTGCGTCGTGTCTTCATACGGGCAGGTTGTGCGCAGGAGCCTCGGGTTGGGCTTGTCTCCGAACAGGTTGTCGGTCAAGTACGTGGCGGCTTCCCATGTCGGCATCATGCCGGACGAGGCCAGGTTTTCACAGAGGTGGGCGATCCAGTTTCGTGAAGTGCGGGTCATACGGCCTCTCCCTGGTCCTGAGTGATGGCACGATGCCGGGAGGAGGACAGCCAGGACGGATCTGCAAATTGATCGAAGATGCGTTTGATGTCAGCCATGGAGTCAAAGAAGATATCGAGCAGGTCAGGATCGAAATGTTTGCCGCGTTCCTTCAGCATGAGTTCCTTCGCATGGTCGAAATCATAGGCCGGCTTGTACACCCGTTGCGTCGTCAGGGCATCGAAGTTATCCGCGATCGCCGTGATCCTGCCTTCCAGTGGAATCTCATTGCCCTTGATCCCGCGCGGATACCCCGTGCCGTCGTACCGTTCATGATGGGTCCAGGCGATGAGCGCGGCGACCTTCAAGAGATCCGAGTCGGAACCGGCCAGAATTCGATAGCCGATTTCCGTATGTTGCGTGATGACTTTGAACTCTTCAGGGGTGAATTTGCCGGGCTTGAGCAACACATGATCCGGGGTGCCGATCTTGCCGATATCGTGCATGGGGCTGGCCGTGCGAATCAGGTCGCATCGATCCGGGGATAATCCGTACCGGCGCGCCAGCAGTTCGCAGTAGTGGCTCATCCGTTGAATATGTTGCGCGGTCGAGCTGTCGCGATATTCAGCGGCGATTGCGAGCCGTTGAATGGTTTCCTCGCGGGAGAGACGCAGTTCTTTTTCGCTTCGTTCCAGCCATTCCAGCGCCTGTTGCAGGGCAATCGTCCTGGTCCTGACGACCTCTTCAAGATTCTCCCGATGCATGGCATTTTCGATTTCCAACTTGCGCCGCCGCAACGCGTTCGCCACGTTGATCAGGACTTCGTTGGCTTCAAAAGGCTTAATGATGTACCCGAAGGCTCCCATATCCAGCGCCGCATTGGCCAGGACGGGGCTGTCGAGTCCGGTGATCATGATGACGGCCGTGTTGGGATATTGAGTCAAAATGTGACGAACGAGATCCATGCCCGATTCGCCGGGCATGTTCACATCGCACAACACCATGGCGTAATACCCGTCCTCCATCCTCTGACGGGCTTCGCGAGCCTCGCCGGCCAGGGTGACCTGGTAGCCATGGGGCTCGAGCAAATAGCCCAATAGGCGGCGAATGGGTTCTTCGTCGTCCACAATCAGGATCTTGCGGTTTTCGAGAATCGATTGTTGCGTGGTCACTTCACTGATGCTCGGGATGCTCATAAGGCTCGCTCGCGGGTTAAGTTCAAGATGAGGCTGAACCAGGAATAGATTCAGTATCGGTTTCTCGTAAGTAAGTCTGAAGCGGTGATAGCGCAAGATTTTGCATCTTTTGTGCCGCTGCAACTCCTCTGCTTCGCACGGCGTCAGGCTGAGAATTGTCCAACAATGCGCAGGACTGGCCCTCATCCGGACAGAATCCTGCTGGCGGCCGCGGCTGGCGGTAAGGGGGGAGCCGTCAAGTCTGACGCCAGTGCCCAGTGGCTGGTGCCGGGAATGTGTCGTTCGCAGAGGTCACACCAGCCATTCTGCTGAATTATACAGGGGCACCTGCTGAACGCCAGTTGAAACGCAGTTTGATGATTTCGGTTCCGTTGGATCTGGCGTATTTGCTCTTTGATGGGCTGTTCACTATAATCCGCTTTTTTGTCTTAGCTGTGCAGGAAGGAGCGCGACCGAATGACGAGCGGGGCAGGGTTGGGGCGAATTGATGGGCGGCGACGGGATCAAATCCGCCCCGTGAAGGTGACGCGCAATTTTACGAAACATGCCGAAGGTTCCGTCCTCATTGAAATGGGGGACACGAAGGTCATCTGCACCGCGTCGGTCGAAGAAAAAGTGCCGCCTTTCCTCAAAGGCAAGGGAACCGGATGGGTCACGGCCGAATATGCCATGCTGCCGAGGGCGACCCACGATCGTTCGCCGCGTGAATCGGTCAAGGGCAAACAGGGTGGCCGCACGCTGGAGATTCAGCGGTTGGTCGGACGTGCCCTCCGCGCGGTTATCGATACATCGCGTTTGGGCGAACGGACCATCTGGATCGATTGTGATGTGATTCAAGCCGATGGTGGAACCCGCACGGCGTCCATTACCGGCTCCTTTATCGCCCTCGCGGATGCCGTGGGAGTGCTGAAGAAAAAGGACTTGCTCAAGGTCAATCCGTTGACCGATTACCTGGCGGCCATCAGTATCGGCAAGGTCGGGGGGCAGGTTATGGTGGACCTGGCCTACGAAGAAGATTCGCATGCCGAGGTGGATTTGAATCTGGTGATGACGGGCGCCGGGCAGTATGTCGAGGTGCAGGGGACGGCTGAAAAGACGCCGTTTAATAAGAAAGATATGGATGAGTTTCTCGATCTCGGGTGGGTCGCCATCCGCGAGTTAGTAGATGTGCAGAAATCGCTGATCGGCTCGTTGAGCTAACGATGCACGTAGTGCTGGCGACCAGGAATCAGCATAAGAAGCAGGAACTTGTCGCGCTACTCGGCGGGTTAGGTATCACCATTCGGACCCTCGATGATTTTCCTGAGGCGCCGGAGGTGGTGGAAGACGGCGAGACCTGCGAAGCCAATGCCATGAAAAAGGCTGTCGAGATCGCCCGATACACGGGGTTGCCGGCAGTGGCAGATGACACCGGGCTGGAAGTCGATGCCCTGGGCGGACGACCGGGCGCCTTTGCCGCACGCTATGCCGGGGAGCATGCGAGTTACGAAGATAATTGCCGGAAGTTGCTGCGCGAGCTTCGCGGGGTTCCGCCGGCCAAGCGGGGAGCCAGGTTTGTGACCGTTGCCGCCATCGCGTTTCCCGGCGGGAAGACTCTGTCGGCCAAAGGAGTGTTAGAAGGAGTCATTGCCGAGTCCGCCGTCGGCTCCAATGGGTTCGGGTATGATCCGGTGTTTATGCTGCCGGAGTATCATCAGACCCTGGCACAGTTGCCGCCGGAGGTGAAGAATCAAATCAGTCATCGTGCCCGCGCGTTCGCGCAAGCGAAGACGCTGCTGCAACAAGCGATGGCGGAACAGCATTCAGTCGGGGCGTAGCGCAGCTCGGTAGCGCGCCTGGTTTGGGACCAGGATGTCGGAGGTTCAAATCCTCTCGCCCCGACCAAAACCCTTCTCTCGGTTTGGATTCCTTCCGTTTCTTCCGATTCCAATCTGCGCCAGACTTCATTGCCACTCAGCGAGCTTCCGAGAAACGTCCACCGGCTTTACCCAGAGCCGACTGGCCGATGCCGCCGTTGAAGCTTCATGCGGATGCCATGCTTCGGCCGCAAGGTCACCATGATTTCCGGCTCGACGCGTTCCTGCGCCAGTTGCGGATCGTAGCGCCGGCCGATCTGTGCTAGAAGCAGTGGCCCTTCCACTGTCGCGAAATGCGTCCCGACGCAGGCTCGCGGTCCTGCGCCGAACGGCAAATACGCGCAGCGGGCAGGCGGTCGTTCACCATCCAGCCAGCGCTCCGGCCGGAACCGTTCCGGATCTGGCCAAAATGCCGGGTGCCGGTGCAGGTTGTACAGGCCGACGAGGACGATGGCATTGGCTGGAAGGGTCAATCCTCCCAGGGTCGTCTGAGTCAGGGTTTTTCTCTGGATGGCCGGCACCGGAGGATACAGGCGAAGTGATTCATCGAAGATGGCACGGGTGTAGGGAAGGTGGTGCAGATCGTCGGCAGTCGGGATCCGACCTTGGAGAATCCGGTCCACCTCCGCGTGAAACCGCGCCCTCACCTCTTGGTGGGTGGCGAGCAAATACCATGTCCAGGCAAGCGCATTGGCGGTGGTTTCATGTCCGGCCGCAAAGATGGTCAGGGCTTCATCGCGGACTTCTTGATCGCTCAACCCCATGCCGGTCTCCTCATCCCGAGCTTGGAGGAGCAGGTTGAGGAGGTCGTCATACTGTGCTCCGCTCTGCCGCCGGGCCGCGACCAACTCGTAGATCAGCCGATCCATGAATCGCAGGGCCCGGCTGAACTCACGGTTGCGAGCGGTCGGCACCCAGGCGGGCAGGCGCACCGGGTTATGAAATGAGTCGAAGGCATACTTCAGGCTCACGCGGAGCGAATGGCTGATCTGGTCGATGTGCTCGGCGACGCTGGTGTGAAACATCGTTTGGGAAATGACTTCCAGCGTCAATTGCATCATTTCGTCGGCGATGTCCACCGGCTGTCCGCCATGAGCCGCCCAACCGGCGAGCCGTTGCTCTCCGATCTGGGTCATTCGATCCGCCATCGCCGCCATACGAGAGCGGTGGAACACGGGCTGGATGATGCGACGGTGCCGCTTCCACACCTCGCCGGAACCGGTCACCAACCCGTTGCCCAGGACCAACCCGAGGCCGGTGGGACGCCGTTGCTCGTATACTTTCCCAAACCGCTCGGATTGCAACAGCAGCACCTCTTCGGCCAAAGCGGGATGACTGAAGAGATGGATTGTCTTTGGGCCGAGCCGGAAGCGCAGCGCATCACCGTGCCGATGCCACCATTCCGACATCGTGGTTAGCGGGTGATGCTTGAATGCGCGGAGGTGGCCAAGCCAGGGTAAACCGCCGGGCACATCAATCAGCGTGAACGATGAATTCGATGCAACATCCTGCATGAGCGAGGGAAGGCGCCGGTCGTGGTAGGCGGGTAGTGAGGAAACCCGCGCCTACCTCTCCTTCGAGATGGGTAAGGGTTCATTGCAGCAATACATAAACATCTCGCCAGGCTCGGGCATAGTACAAACTTGGTACGGAGAATGGTAGGGCCGATGGGACCTGAATGACAGGGACCTGGCCTCTGGCCAAGACCGATTCTTGATACTGATTTGCCAGGGGACTACGACTCGTAACTCAGGAAGCCCTGGTTGATTTCCGATATGGTGCGGCCGCTGCGACGGAAGACACCGACGCCTTCGCGGTCGCCTGGGAGGTTGGTATTCCCTTCGATGGTGATCAGGCGATCGTCGCGAAAATCTTCCACCAAACCCATATGACCCCGGCCCCCGCCGGTGTTGATGACAAAGACCAATCCCGGCTTCAGGAGCGAGAGATCGTCTAAAATTTCTGCTGCCAGCAAACGGGTGATGCCAGCCCGTCCGGTTTTTTTCCAGTGATCCAGCACGCCTGCTGTACGGATAACGGGATTACCGGCTCCCAGTCGAGTCGCCGCCTGGCCGAACGACCAATAGACGAAAGCGGCACACCAGGCGTAACTCCCGGTCGAAGGATCGATTCCCACCGAGTTCAGATACTGATCCACTTGGAGACCGCGGTTTGATCCGGGCGGGTCTTCCATCACGCCGACCTGTGAAGATGCGACGCTGAGCGTGGCTTTCATCAAGGCTGAGATAGGGGTGTTTGCAATCGAAGGTACCCTGTGCGCCCCGAAGAGCGCGGCCCAGGTGAGTGGCCCGATCACGCCGTCGATTTTGAGAGATTGCCCCTGCCCGTCGACGGAGCGTGCCTGCAGGAGCCGTACGGCTTCCTGTGTCTCGCGATCAAAGATCCCGCTTACGGCGATCGGTCCGCATCCGACCTGGTTCAGTCGCTGTTGGACGGCTCGAATGGTTGACGGGGCTTTGACCCCGGCTTTGAGGGCGTATCCGGGATAATCGAGAACCGCGTCTTTTGCTTGGGTTTGTCGGGCAGGGGCAGCGGCGCGTTTGCGTGGTGACATGATGGTCTCCTGGGTGACGGTCCGGCTAGGAATTGCTCATTGCCACAAGGGTGAACACATGGCGACCAGTTCTCGAGAAGGGGCAGTATACGGCACTCGAGGCGATCTGGTGCGGGTTCGATGGGATCATTGCCTCAAGAGCGAAGGCTTGGAATCTCACACGGCTAGGAGGGGCCAGCGTTCAAAAGAAGCGTTGGGCAGAGGAGGTTTGTTGCTCACGGCAAGAGGGCAAACTTCAGTGGATGAGCCTTGAGCAATTCCCTTGCAGCCGCGCTCACCGTCCATTCAAATACTGCCGGATTCGCTCGACAATGGCCCGGTCGTGATCGATCATTTTCAGCTCATGCGTTTCATCAGGGGAGAACCAGCCCATTGCCTGTCCTTCTCCCAATTGAAGAGGTTGGCCCTCGTACCGTTCAACGAACACATATTTCGTATTCTCGTCCTCTCCCTCTCTAAATAGTTGTGTCATGAGAAAGTGCGGGTCTTGTACGTGATACGACAATTCCTCTATCACCTCGCGCTTCAGGGCTTCCGCCGGACTTTCTCCCGGTTCAATCCCGCCTCCGAAGAACGCCCAGTGATTGGGCAGTCGCCACGCATCGTGGGTTCGATGCTGAAGGAGCAGTTGTCCCGAGGAGGTATAGAGAATGAAGAGAGACACATTCCGCACAGCCATGCTGTACCATAACCTATGCAACGTCTGCAGGTGAAGAAGATCCTCGCCTCCGGTTGGATCATTGTACTTGTCGATGCGCGGTGCTCAAATCGCTGGCCAACGGCGTTACAGGCCCACGTTCTCCTTGCCGCATCTGTCTCCATGATTGCACCCTCCATGAGAACGATTGGCCGAACAAGCCGTGGTGGCCCGTTCATTCTGAGGAGGCAGGAGCATGATCACCACGAACGCAGTCGGTCTAATCGGCCGCGCCTGCGTACATTATGGGTGTGGATGTCGGGTGACGGTCGAGGCGTATGATCGTCTTGAGTGCGACTCGGTGGCGAATGGACAGACAGGCTCTCCAATCGGCCCCTGTAATTATCCAAACCGCAACATACTGCTCTGAGGTTTATTGGAGCTGTCATTTTCACAATGGCGCATCCTTGTGGCCGGAGAGCCTTCCCTCTGACTCCGAATGTGAGAATGCCGTTGCAATGGCGTAGTTGCGCACGTAATCTTGCCATGAGGCAAGTTTTCACGTATAAGGGCCGACCACTCCAGGTGTTAGCCAGCCGTTCGAGTCAAATGCACAGAGAACGCTAGGCACCAGTGCTGTTGAGCACATATCCTATACGTGAGTGAAACAACGCGCGCCCGTAGCTCAGTCGGATAGAGCATCAGCCTTCTAAGCTGAGGGTCGCTGGTTCGATTCCAGCCGGGCGCACCACCAACCAATCCAGTGAGAGTTCAGGCGCTTCCAGAAAAGGTCCGTGTCGAATCAGTTCAGTCTAGGGCAAATCCCGGACCATTTTTTTTCTCTTCCCGCATTCAACCCTCTTTATCAAGCTTCTTAGTCTCACGCGTCGGATGTCTTCTGGTTCAACGAGTAGGGGCTTCGATGCCCCACGTACCATATCGTTGCCGAGCGCGAGGTCGCCCATCTTTTGTTTGAGCTACCTGATCCCCACGTACTTCAAGGCCTCTTCGTCTCGCGGTCGGCTCCGGAGCGCCTTCTCCCGCCGAATCGAAACTTGTCCTGCCAGGCCTCCACGGGCGGGTCATGCGGACGAGCGGCTTCAGCCACCGCCGTCTTGCTCTTCATGATACTGACCACCTATGCATTCCGTCGATTGGTCCGCCACCATTCAACGGACTTTGGTGATACCTGATGCCCTCGGCATGGATAGTATCTATGGGGGGCGGCTACAATTCCTGCTTCAAGCCCTGGCTGCATCAAAAGGTTTAAGAAGATAAGGTTCCCAAAAAGAACGGTCGTACCGCGGCCACGCATGACAACCGAATGGAAGACTCTGCTTGTTGAGTTGAAAACAGTATCGGGGTGCGACTTCAAATGCGAAACCCAGTCCTACCTCGAACGGCGCCACCTTGAACTGAGGGTCATAATGAATGGCCCGGTCAGACCAGAAATGGTCCTCGTTCTTGGTTCCGTCGTGACACAGGGGCCAAAGCTCCACCTCGCGCCGTACACCATTGAATCGATGAATGTGTTTGAACCACTTTTTGAGGCGCCGGACGCCGCCCGTGTACCAGGGCTGACCCGAAGATATGCGTTGCCAGTAGTGTTCAGGATCAATCCAATACTTGTCAGATGATAACACTCGCAAGAAGCTCTCGACCTTCCTGAGCGACAACCCGCCATTTCCCACGCGCGACGTGCCGACCCAGGGACTGTCCGGACTCTGCAGCCAAGGGGCGCCAATATAGTCCCAATCCGCAGCGCACCATTCTAGCAAGCGATCTGAAAACACCAATGCGTCGAGGTGATAGATAAGAAGATAGTCATAGTTCTGAAATGTCCGATAAAAACTGCTCGACAACATCAGCTTATTATTGGCGGCCGCACTTCCAAAGTATGTGTCGGCGAACCGTTGTACGTGGAATCCAGGTCGCTCGATCTCTAAACTTTGCGGCACGACAAGAAACTTGTCATATCGACCGAGAAAATGTTCCAGATGTCGGAATGAAATTTCTTCATCCGAAGTAAACTGCGCCCGCTGGTATCCCGGCACAACCACCGCGACCCTTTTTGCGTCAGGTTGATTTGCGTGCAACTCCATCACTCTTGTGGCTCCTTACGACATCGCAACTGGTTGTAAATCTGTCCTCGACGGCCGAAGCGCCGATTCACACATCATTTCTGCTCATGAAAGGTTCAGGAAATAAATGGTTGCAATTAAACCGCACGTTAGCCTAGGTTGACGTATGGCTACAACATTTTGGTTTCAAAAAACAGTTTTTGTCGCGGGAGCTACAGGCTTCTTAGGCGGGTGGTTGGTACGCCGACTTGTCGAATACGGCGCACATGTTGTGACGCTTGTGCGTTCCCCAAGGCCAGAATCCCAGTACTTCCTCACATCATTGGACAAGCGTACGACCGTTGAATGGGGGGACATTGCCGATCAGGGTGCGATTGAACGCATCTTCCAACGGCATCCCATTGAAGTCTTTTTTCACGTTGCGTATGGGGCTGATGTCAACCGGGTTCTCGAAGAACCATTGGATTGCTTCCGGTCGTCCGCCCTCAGCACCTGGCAGATTCTTGAATACCTCAGAAAAACATGGCCACAGTGCATTTCGGTCATTAGTTCGACCGATAAAGTGTATGGCCGACAGCCGATCCCGTATCGGGAAGACAAGCCTCTCCAGCCATTGCACCCGTATGAAACCGCGAAGGCCTCGCAGGACTTTGCCGCACAGACCTATGGCAAAGTTTTTAAGTGTCCTGTCGCGGTCACACGTTGCGGGAATTATTTTGGCGGCTACGACTTTAATTTTACGCGCCTCATACCCGGTGTGGTTCGCAGCATTATGCAGGGTAAGGCGCCCACTCTTCGTTCCAACGGACGATTCAGCCGCGACTTTCTACATATTGACGACGCCGTCGACGTACAACTCCTCTTGGCACAGCGGCTCTCGGAGGATCCGACACTGTATGGCGAAGCGTTCAACTTTTCCTATGGTGAACGGATAGAGGTCTTGGATATTGTGCATCGGATTTCTCGACTGTTGGACTCGCCGTTTTCCCCGCTCGTGAATGAGAATTCCACTCCTGAAATTCCCCATATGCAGCTCTGTTCCGAGAAGGCACGTATGCGGTTGGATTGGAAACCTGCGCGGGGGTTCAGTCAGGGACTCGAACGGACGGTTCGATGGTACCGCGACTATTTCGCACACTCGCCAACCTTTGCCGGCCATCGCGCAGGTGATCTCAGCCGGCACGAAGGCTTTGTGCCTAAGTAAAGGTAGCAGCAACAACTCCCGCCGCGGAAGTCTCTGATCGCTCCGTTCACAACGAGCCCGCCGATAACTCAACTCTTCCGTGTGTGGAGACTACGTGGCTATGACTATCCTGGCGCACCGGACCGTCAGGGGATGATTTCATATTGCAGGACTTCGCCCTCGCGCCCACAGCGTGCGCACAAGCCATTTTTAAAGCCGACAGGTCCCGCGGGGCTCCACAAACCTATCAGCTCCTTTAAGCGCAACGTATCCGATGATGATCCGGCGACCAGTAGACGTTCAAAGCAAGACCGGCAATAGCTCAGCGAGGTCATCGTTCGTTCCATGCCTATCCTTCCCCAAGGTTCCCGAATGCACAATACGAGGTTGTGCCGGATAACTATCTATTTCTCAGTTGTGCGAGCGGGTATTCAGAGGGGGTGCGCTGTTGGCAACCTAACGAATAGGTCCGCATAGTTTGCCCATTCGGTTCTGTGAACCAGTGGGTTCTCTCGAGACACCCCACCTGTATTGAATCGGGACACCAGTTGATGCAGGCAAATACTGTTCTGACGAGACGAAAAAGGACTGCAAATTAATTGCCAGGCGACAGAGAAGAAAAGACCGGAATTATTAGGAGCGAATTGGTGGGCAGGAAGTTAGAGAGCGATTTCGCACGTTCATCTTGTGCGGAATCGCTCGAGTGTAATGAGAATGCCTGGTTATGCTCGGAAGGCTTGTCAACCATTGAGTTCGAGGCAGGGAATTCCCATCACATGAAACTCGGCCGGCAGCACATCTCCTTTCTTGCCGGAGCGATATTCCCGCGATGCCGTCTGTGCCGCGACAACGGATGAATCGGGAACCGTCTTTGCGGAACCCGCGCCGCCTCCGTGGCGTCGGCTTCGTATCAACTGATGGGCTCCGGGAACACAAAAACCTAGAATCGCCTACGAGTTCTCATTTATTCTACTCTCCAACCATCACCGATCAGTCGTTGCCCCGCCCTGAAATCGGTAGGGTGCACGCCATGCGGAACAATGAGTGTGCTTCTCCCGAACAGTAGCCTTCTCGCATTAAAGCCGTCTGCTCCAAGCCGCACCAGGTGCTCCACTCATAGCTGGTCATTCCCATGAAGCAATCCTATTTAACTCCCGATTTCACTCCGGGTTGACTTCCACTTCTGATATCGATGGCCAGTGAACGTCATCCACCGGGAGATGTAACCCGCGAGACATTTTCTCCTTGTTCTAGGTGATGGTAGTAGCTATTCTTCGCACTCGATGGTTCTTCATCACGAGGCTGTCCGATGGGTCTTCTAAGCTGAGGTCGCTGGTTCGATGCCAGCCTGGCGCACCACCTCCCCAATGTGTTCCTGACATGACGTTTCTTTCCCGGTATCGAATTCTCCTCTTAGTGCTCGGTGGCCTGGTGGCGTTGTATGCGCTCTCAGGTTTTGTCGGCGTTCCCTACGCAGTGAAGACTTATGGCATTCCTGCCTTGTCCGACCGGTTGGGGCATCCGGTCCTGCTTGAAGAGATCCGGGTGAATCCGTTTACCTTTTCCGTGGAGCTCACCCGGTTTGAGATTCAAGAGCTTGACCACACGCCTATGCTGGGGTTCCAGGAGCTGTTTCTAGATTTTGACGCAACCTCGCTGGTGCGGTCCGCATACCTCTTCGAGGAGATCCGTCTGACTCTCCCCTTTGGAGTCGTGCATCTGCAGGCGGACGGGACGCTGAATCTACTCGGCCTGATGCCTCGGGCTCCCGACGAGGCGGACCGGCCTGCGCCGCCGCCAGAAGAAAAAACGGACAAGAGATCGATGCCTGCTGTGGACATTCGTCTTCTGAGCATCCAACGCGGCGTACTCGAATATCGGGACGATACCAAGCACAAACCGGTAACGATCGATGTGGTCCCCATTGAAATTTCGGTCCGCAACTTCAGCAGCCGGGGAGGGGGCGAAAGCGCCTATGCGTTCACGGCGGAGTTCGGGGAGAAAGAAGTCTTGTCATGGAAAGGCACATTTGACCTCGATCCCCTGGAATCCGACGGCCATGTGTCATTGTCGCATGTCGGTTTGAATACCTTCTGGCCCAGCGTCCGCGATCAGTTCCGATTCGACATCCTGAGCGGGAGGGTGTCGGCCGAGGCCCACTATCACTTCGACACGCATCGTGCTCCGCTCAATCTGCGGGTGACAGAGGGGAAGGTTCAGTTGGCGGATTTCCGACTGTCGGAAGCGGGAAGTCGTGATCCGGTGCTGACGGTGCCATCTTTCGGGATGGATGGAATCAGCATGCACCTGTCGAAGCGTGAGCTTGGAATCGGCACTGTGTCTTTAACCGATGCAAAGATTCGCGCCTGGCTGGGGCAGGACGGGGTGCTCAACTTTACACCGCTCTTTGCCCCGGTTGCTGCAACGCCGGAAACCGCGACACGGCCGAAGCCTTCCGATTCAGAACCGGAGGAGCCCTGGAAGGTGGACGTCCAGGCGATTGAGGTGGCCAAAACTCAGGTGGAATTTGAGGACCGACGTCTCGGGTCGCCGGTCGAACTGGCGTTCGATGATCTGCATATGACATTGAACGACGTGAACGTGCCGTTCAAGGGGCCCGTCCCAGTGACGGCCAGGTTCCATCTAAATCAGCAGGGCACATTGGAGACCAAGGGAACGCTGCGTCTCGATCCGCTCCAAACTGAGCTCGCGCTCAAGCTGAATCATATCGGGCTCCGACCCTTCCAGCCCTATCTCGACCACATGGTTCAGCTCACGATCAAGGACGGCGAACTGGCGCTGGATGGAGAGGTCACCTATCGAAGCCGCACAGAATCGGAGCCGATGTTGCAGTATCGGGGCCAGGCAGGGCTCAATAATCTTCACTTGGCCGAGCGAGGTTCGAACAAGGAGTTTCTTGGCTGGACAGCCCTAAGCCTGAACAAGATGGCGCTGGATGTGACCCCCACGACAGTGAAGATTGGCGAAATCGCATTGCGAGATCCGGCGGTGCATCTGGTGACCGGCAAAGACGGGATCACGAATCTCTCGCGCGTGCTGCATCCACCTGATACCGCGTCGGCTCCTGCGTCGAAGCGGGTCGAGCAGGATGCGTCCAGGAAGGCCACAACTCCCACGCCCGTTGAGGTTGCGGTCGTCCAGTTGACGAATTTGTCCGCGACGTTCGTCGATGAATCGATCGTACCCAGCGTCAGCACCGGGATTACCAATCTGACCGGCACCATCAAGGGACTGTCCTCCCGGCAAGTGGCGAAGGCTGATGTGGCCTTGACCGGAAAGGTGGATGAGGTTGCGCCGTTAAAGATTCAAGGCCAGATCAATCCGTTGAGTGAAGAGGCCTTTACGCACTTGACGTTTTTGTTCCAGGGGGTGGATTTGACGTCGGTGTCGCCCTATGCGGGCAAGTTTGTCGGCTATCCGATCACCAAGGGAAAACTATCGCTTGATCTCACGTATCAGCTCTCCAAAAATCGATTGGTCGGGGAGAACAAAGTGCTGGTCGATCAGTTGATGTTCGGAGAGAAGACCGACAGTCCGGATGCCACGACTCTGCCGGTTCGCCTGGCAGTGGGCCTTCTGAAAGACCGACGCGGTCGAATTGATATCGATATGCCGGTACGGGGAGATTTGGCCGACCCGGATTTTCGCTACGGCCGGGTGGTTCTGAATGCCCTGGTGAACCTGCTCACCAAAGTGGCCACGTCTCCATTCTCCGCCCTGGGGGGGCTCGTTGGCGGTGGTGGGGAGGAACTGCAGTTCGTGGAATTTCAGGCTGGAAGCGAGGGGCTTGAGCCGGCGGAGCAACACAAGCTGGAGTCGATTGCCAAGGCATTACAAGAGCGGCCGGCGCTACGAGTGGAGGTGGCGGGAATTGCCGATCCGGCGCGGGATCGCCAGGCCCTCGCCCTGCGAAAAATTGCGGCCGAAGTGCAGCGGCGGTTTACCCAGGGGGGGACCAAAAACCTGGAAGCCGCGCCCTCTCCTTCACGTGAATTCGAGTTGCTGAGCGACCTGTACGCGGAGAAGTTGGGCAAGCAGCCGATGAAGCGGGAAGACCTTCCCGGAGGGAAATCCGTTGAGCGGGTCTTGACGGCCGAGGAGCTGCGGCAGCAACTGTTTCCGGCCATGACCGTGGAAGACTCGGAACTGCGGTCACTGGCGCAAGAGCGCGCGAAAACTATTCGTGAACATTTGATCGAGCAGGGCCACTTGTCGGATGAGCGGGTATTTCTGGTCGAGGCCGAATTGGCGGCATCGGACAAGCCGCAGATTCGAGTCCGCTTGAATTTGACCGGGAGCTAACCAGCCTCTTGGAGGCTAGGGCGTAGGCTGGTACCGCATTCGTGTGCCGTGCAGAAGAGACAGTTCGATTTCACTGGGGGTTAACTCGATCGGGAAGTACGCACCGGAAATCTTTGCGGCATTGATGCTGGCGCCGTCCAGTTTGGCTTTGCGAAAATCGATGCCTCGAAGATCCGCCTGCCGGAAATAACAGTCGCTGAAATCTAAGCCATCGGCTTCCAACCCGCGCAAATCCAAGCCGCGCAGATCGCAACGCGTGAGGTTGACCGGTTCGCCTGCCGCACGTTTGACATTAAATTCCTTGATGCACCCCTCGCGGAGTAAACGGTACATGGGATCGTTGGCGATCTTGAGTCCGGTTGCGGTTTGTCGCTGGTTGTCCATGCGAGCTCCTTTGGCGCCTGTGTATCTTATCGGATGTAGGAATGAAAACTTGAGTGAAGGGTGGTTGTTCTTCCCATGCTTGCCCAAGGCCCCTTCCTGCTTGCGCCCCGCTGCTCAGACACGGTACTCTTACCCGATTGTCGGCTCTCATGTGCCAGAGATGTCATCACGTTCCACCGGATATTCAAGGAGGGAAATCATGGGATTACGATTGGGCGACGATGCCCCCAACTTTACAGCGGACACGACCGACGGGACGATTCATTTCCATGAGTGGCTGGGGAACGGGTGGGGGATTTTATTTTCACACCCTAAGGACTACACCCCGGTGTGCACGACGGAATTGGGCTACATGGCCAGAATCAAGGGCGAATTCGACAAGCGCGGCGTGAAAATTCTGGCCATCAGTGTAGATCCGCTGGATTCTCATCGTGGCTGGATGAAGGACATCAATGAGACGCAGAACTGCACGGTGACCTACCCGATCATCGCGGACCCCGAGAAGAAGGTCGCCAACTTGTACGATATGATCCATCCGAACTCGCTGGACAGCATGACAGTGCGATCGGTGTTTGTGATCGGACCTGACAAAAAGATCAAGTTGATGCTCACCTATCCGGCGTCTTGCGGGAGAAATTTCGACGAACTGCTGCGGGTGGTGGATTCTCTGCAATTGACCGCCAAGTATAAAGTAGCGACCCCGGTGAATTGGAAGGATGGTCAGGATTGCATCATCACCCCGGCGGTGAACGATGCCGAAGCCAAAACCTTGTTCCCGAAGGGGTTTAAGTCAGTGAAGCCGTACCTGCGCCTGACACCGCAACCCAATAAGTAGCGGCAGCTGCCACTGCTCACGCACAGCAAGAGGAGTCGGCCGGTGGGTCGACTCCTCTTGTCGTCTGGGGGCTGGCCGACGCGAACCGACTGCGCGGCAGCTACGGGCGTGAGGGAGTACGGGGGCATGCAGGCGAAACGCTCAGACGAGCAGCAACCCCGCTTGGCGGGCGTTGTGCCAGGCAGCGGTTTTGGCAAATCGATCGAATCCGCGCGTGCCGGTGCGGGGAAAACGCTCGCGAGCTTCGGCGAAGCGTGGATAGTCGCGACCGGCCCGGTGCGGTGAGGGCGTTGAGTTCTGCAGCAGGTCGATCAGCCATTCGGCTTGAGTCGAAGAGACGTTGATCGAGAAATCCTCCATGCGGGTCGGCAGGATGATCCTGGCGCGCATCGCGCTCTCGGCCGCCACGACCGGGCGTCCACCGATCCACACGCACCGCCGTTCGGCGGTAAGCGGGTCGGAGACGGCGTCGGCCAGAGCCCGTGTCAGCCAGGTTTTTGCCACGCGAGCGGGTTGCACCGGCTGCGAAAACCATTGGTGGACCGGCACCGTGAGTCCTGCCTGTTCAATGTAATTGAGGATTGCCGTGCGGAGCCCTTCGCCAAGCCAGGGCGGGCAGGTGGCGTTGAGATCGACATGACGGAGGTCGTTTTCGGCAAACCCCTCGAATCCAGGGCCGAGAATGGCAATGCCTTCCGCGGCGGGATTGAGTCCCACGGGACTGTGAGCGGTGGCGGTGAAGCGATGCCAGAATGCCGACTGGAGCAGATTGCTCGCAAACAATTGGCGCACGCGTTCCAGAGAATCCACCGTGTCGGCGATGGTCTCGCCCGGCAATCCGTACATGAGGTAGGCATGGACCAGAATGCCGGCATGGCGGAACGCCGCGGCCACTCTGGCGGTTTGGTTAACGGTAATTCCCTTCTTCATCTGCCTGAGTAACCGGTCAGATGCCGCTTCAAGTCCGGCCGTGAGGGCAATGCAGCCTGATGCCGCCAGGAGCCTTGCCAGATCCGGTGAAAAAGCCTCTTCGAAACGGATATTTCCCCACCAGGAAATGGTCTGTTCCGTTTCCAGCAATCGAAGCGCCAGAGCTTTTAACGCGGCGGGCGGGGCAGCTTCATCGACGAAGTGGAACCCCCGTTGGCCGGTCTCATGGATGAGGGCCTCGATCTGACCGAGTAAGACATCCGTTGGCGTCATCTCATATCGCGCAATGTAGCTCAGCCCGACATCGCAGAAGGTGCATTGTTTCCAATAGCAGCCGTGTGCCACGGTCAGTTTGTTCCAGTGGCCCTCCGACCAGAGCCGGTGCATCGGGTTGAAGCTGTCGAGGATCGAGAGGTAACGGCCCAGCGGGAGGCCCCTGTAAGTCGGGGTACCGAGTTCGTGCATGGGGAAGTCCTGCTCGGTGCTGCCGTCTCGATAGACAACCTGCTCATCCTCCAGCAGAAACGTCCGGGAGAGCTGGGCTTGCGGCCTGCTTCCGGCCAGGACGTCCAGCAGGCATAGAATGGGGCGTTCGCCGTCATCGAGCGTGACGTAGTCCACATATCGGAAGAGGCGCGGATCCTTCAGACGCCGAAGTTCTGTGTTCACATACCCCCCGCCCAGAACGACGGCAGCAGCAGGGCGTCGTGCCTTGACTGCTTGAGCAATGCGCAAGGCGCCAAAGAGATTACCGGGAAACGGCACGGTGAGACCCACGACATCGGGCGCACTGCTGGCGAGGAGAGGGTCGAGCGCCTCGATGAGAAGTTCGTCGGTGAAGCTGAGGGGCTTAGCCAACGCCTTTTCAATCCGGTCAAAGGAGGAGGCGGCCTGCAGGATCTGTTCGGCATACCGATTCAGGGACAAGTGGGGCGCAATGGTTTCGTGGAGGAGGTCCGTCAAATCTTCGATATACAGCGTGGCGCGGTGACGGGCGCTGTCGGTCGCGGACGTGGGGAACGGTCCTGGTCCCGGTCGCCCGTCGGCGGCAAAGCGGGGGCCTTCCGGAAGAAATCCCGGGCGGGCGAGATGGGGGGCCAGCATGGGGTCCTTCCCCTGAAGGAAGGCGATGACCGGTTCGATGGTCGCCAGGTAGCTGCCTTCGAGCGCCAGGAATTGCTGGACTTCTCCGCGCCAGGGCCTCCCCGTTGCTTTGATCCGGCGAAACGCCTCCTGCAGTCCGGCTCGTGAGAAGAGACGCAGAATCATGTCGAGGCCGAGATCCGCCTGTTCCGTCTCATACCCTCTGGATCGAAGGAAACCTGTGAGATAGGCCGTCGCAGGATAGGGCGTGTTTAATTGCGTGAGCGGGGGAATGATGAGGAGCACACGGGGCAGGGCCATCCCTGGGAGATACCATACTGCAGGGCAGCGCTGCCAGTGACCGGGCAGCCATGCGAGACATGGCGTCAGGCGGTGCGCATGGTGGATTGGATGAAATATCCTGTCCACCGTTTCAGGCGGAAATAGTCCACGATCGGGCGAGGCAGTTCTTCGCGTGGCATGGCGCGGAGGATGGTGAGCTCCGGCTCGGCCAGGAGATCGACAGTGTGCGGTTGTTCGGCTGCCACCATCTGGTAAATCAACACCAGCGGCTTCAAGCGATTCTTGAAGTTGATGTTCAGCACGAGGCCGAATGAGCCGTCAGACAGAGAGACGACGGTTCCAGGAGGGTACACGCCCAGTGTCTGGATCAAGGCCACCACGACCTCGGTTGAAAACAGCTGTTTCCGATGTATGTACATGGTGGCCAGCGCCTCGGCCGGAGAAAGCGCTTCTTCCGCATAGAGGCTGTTGACCAGGGTATCGTAATGATCGACGGCGCTGACGATTCTCGTGGGCAATGAAATCTGGTCTTCCTTAAGTTTCTCCGGGTATCCGGAACCATCCAGGCGTTCGTGGTGGCTTCGGATGACGTCCAACACCTCCTCGGGAACTCCGGGAAATCTTCGCAGCATTTCCACCCCGAGGTAGGGGTGGAGCTGGTACTTGACATGTTCCGTCTCGGAGCGGCGCGCGCGCGTCTCTAGAATATGGCGCGGGATGCGCCGTTCGCCGATGTCGAGTAAGAGGCCCGCCATGCCGATCATCTGCAACGCTTCCGGATCAATGTCAAATTGTTGGGCGACCATCATGGACAGGGTCGCCACGTTGAGGGAATGGAGGACGCTCGTATTGCCGATATCTTCGGGGTCGAAAGCGCTGGCCACGGTGCCGGCGGCCTCGGTGTTGGTCAAGAGCGCGCTGATGCCGCCGATCATGGCTGCCGCCGTGCGCATTCCCTCCTCGGATCCGTTCGTGAGATCGTCCATCATTTGCGTGCTGGTTCCGAGCATCTGACGGTAGGCTTCGGATGCCAATTCTACGGCCTGATGATAGTCGCCATGTGTGGGAAGCTCGAGATCCACGGGGGAAGCCTCCGCATCAGTGCCGGACGCTTCCAGCGGAGGCGCCGGTTCCGGGTCCGGAACGGCTGTCAAAGTCGGAGCAGCTTCGGCGGGACTTCCACCTTCATTGGGGTCCGGGTCGGACTCTCGCGGGTAGACCAGGACGGTGCTCAGACCGAGTCCCTTAATCGTCACGATCTGGCTTGCGGACGTCAGTTTGAACGATCGTCTCGGAAACGGGTGTTTGAACCAGGAGCAATTCAGGTCGACATACATCCCCACACGAAGGTACTCCGGGCTGAGCGCAAGCGAGTCGGACGTATCGAGCTTCCTGGAATCGTGTGAGGTGTTGGCTGGAGCCATAATGGGGTTGGCGTAAACAGATTCGAAACGTACCTACGTACTTTCGGTTATGGCCTGTATCGGCGGGTGGCAGAGGAAACTTGACAAAACGATGGAATATCGTCGGTTTACCGCACGGAGATCTCTCGCAGCCGACGAGGGCCGTAAGGAGGTGTCGAAGGTTATCAGGGCGTACGGATTATTAATTTATCGTTATATTGCAATTGCATATAATCAATACATTGACTGTTTGTTGAAGTCACCCATTATGGGAGGACGTGCTCCTTGAGAAGTCGGATAAACTCCCGGCAGGCCGCTCGAATGCGAGTGGGGTCACGACGGAGGTCGCTGCCGAGGACAAAGACCACATCCCTTCCGTACAGTCCGCTCATCTCGCGGATTCGTGATGCGTCCATCCTCCCGGCGGCCGTCGGAAAGATGGGGGCACAGGCGCCGAGCCTGCTTCGGCAGGAGGCCGCAATGTTGCGACAATCTTCTTGCGAGACCGGGTAATCCAATCCGAAGGTGGGATAGATCGTCACATCGGCGCCGGCCAACCGGGGAAAAAGACCGAAGAGAACCGCAGGGGCGATGCCGCTGGCTGGATTGACGAAGTGACTGCCGAGGAAGTCCGGGTGCGCGATCAGGGGGAGTGACAGGGACGGAAGGCGGGCCAAAGAGCTTAACGCGTCAAAGCCTATCAGCCCAGGGCACAGCAGAAGCGCGCCCGCGCCGACGTTCTGCGCCAGAGAAGCCCGAGCGAGGAGCGTTGGCCAGGGACCGGACACGTGAGGGGCATAGAGACAGCGTTTGCCGGTTTGTCGGGACGCTTTCGCAATCGCCTCGGCGCATCGGGGTACACGCTCCCCGAACGGACAGAAGGAATGATCGCCCAGACCTTGATCATCCTTGATGAGATCCACTTCGCCGAGTGCAAATTCGTAAGCCAGTTCAGCCAGCGCGTGCGAAGACAGGCCGAGTGGTTTCAGCACGGCGCAGACTAAGGGACGCGCAGGCACTTCCAGGAGTGCGCGAAGTCCCGGTGCTCCGAGGCGCGGACCGGCCAGACGGGCGATAGCCTCATCCGGAAGCGACACATCCGCAAGGCGGATCCGGCCGTGTAATCCTGCCATGCCAAACGTCATATGCAGGAGGGTGCTCATGGTCCCATCGAGGAGTTCAACCGGAAATGTCAGCACCACGCGTTGGACTCCGGTTCTCAGCGCCTCAACGCGAACCAATCGGCCTAGAAGCTGATCGCGAATCAGGCCTGACGGAATCACATGGTCCGCGGCTTCAACGGTCTGCTCGATGCACAGTAGGTCGGCCCGCCGGCGCGCCTCTTCTCTCGACCCGTGAATGTGATAGTCCACGGAGAAACGTTCTCCGGAAAATTGAAGGTGGTGATCAGACATGTCGGTTCCTTGCCCGTTGCACTCCGGGGCGTGAGAGAGTACCGTAATCGCGCCCGGCACGGAAGCGCCGGCATACAATCACTTACGTTGCGGGGGGGACTTGGTTCCACGGGCAAGGCATCCTGGCCGGCTCAGGCGGACGGCTCTGAGCGCCTGTGTGTTGATGCAGCTGGCGGTTGCGAGCTGGTCGCATGCCGCCGAGCCGGGACCACGAGTGCTTGACCTGACATACCCGTTCGATGAAACGACCCACGTGTGGCCGAGCAACCCTCCGTTTCGTCGCGATTCCACGCAACGGGGCGGCACGGCCAACGAAGCCTGGTATGCCACCGGGCAGGTGGCGCTGTCGGAACATGCGGGAACACACATGGATGCTCCCGTTCATTTTGCGCAGGGCCAGGCGGGGATCGACGGAATTCCGGTCGGGCATTTGATAGGGCCTGCGGTCGTCATCGATGTGCGCGCGGCGGCGGCTGATGATCGGGACTATCGCCTTTCCATGACGGACATCCAGCGTTGGGAGGCCAGCCATGGAACCATCCCGACAGGCGCCATCGTCATGATGCTGACCGGCTGGGGCGCATATTGGAACGATCGCGAACGATATTTCGGCAGCGCGACGCCGGAGGCTCCCGCAACGCTTCATTTTCCCGGCTTCTCAAAAGAAGTCGCCGAGCTTCTCGTCGCCGAGCGACACATTTCCGGAATTGGGATTGATACGCCCAGTATCGATTACGGCCCGTCCCAGGATTTTGTTGTGCATCGGATCGTCAATGCTGCCGGACTCTACGGGCTTGAGAACGTCGCGGGCCTTGCGGAGGTTCCCTCGTCGGGCGCTACCCTGGTGGCGTTACCCATGAAAATCGCGGGGGGCACAGGCGCACCCGTGCGCATTATCGCTCTCCTTCCGCCTCGGGATGGTCAATGATGAACGATACCGCCCGGTGCCGATTGTATAGCGACTTCAACTGCCCGTTCTGTTATGCCATGCATGAACGGCTGTATGCGCTCGGTTGTATGGAACGGATCTCCTGGCATGGGGTGCAGCACGCCCCGCATTTGCCCAAACCCATGGCCGCATGGGCCGGACATTTGAGCGCGGAATTGAAGCAGGAAGTGGAGATGGTCCGCCGGCTCGCGCCTGAACTAGCGATCTCAGTGCCGACGGGAAAGCCGAATACCAAATTGGCCATTACTGCGGCGGCCCGCGCCCTGCGCACGGATCCTCTGCGAGCCGGTGAGTTCATCCGCTCGTTGTATCGGTTGTTCTGGGTGAAGGGGCTGGACCTTTCCGATGAAGGATTGTTGCAACTGGAAGCGAAACGCCATGGGTTTGCCGGAACAGAACTTGTCGGATCGGCCGCGCCGGCGGTAGATCAGGTGCTCAGCAGATGGAGCGACCTGTGGGAGGAGACGGAACATCAGGGCGTGCCGCTGCTTCAACGGTCGGACAAACAGGTGCTGGTCGGTCTGGTTCCATCTGAAACCCTCACCCATTTTCTCACCGGCGGGTAACCACCGCCCTCGATACGCGCGCAGAGAACGATCATCCTTGCACGTCTCGTCCGGGAATCCTGCTTGCCGGCAGTGTCCCGCCTTGCGAAAACTGTCGAATCAGTTTGCCCTGCACCCCCCTCATGATATGAGTGGCCTATCGTAGGCCGTTCCGGTCCCGTCTTGACACACACTCACAGGGGTGAATCATGAAAGCAGTCTCTTGCTCTCTGGCAGCCGTCTTTGTCATCGGTGTAGTGGCGCAGGCCTATCCCGCTCTGTCGCTGGCAGCCGATTCTGCATCGAATGCCGCACAGTCTCCGGCCGCATCGGCCGGGGTCAAACCGGAAGAAGCGAAGACGGAAATGTACATCAGCCTCTACATGCAGGGGAGTCGGCCCTTGAATCGGCCGGTCCGTTTGCAGGAAGACCCGTTCACGAATACGGATGTTCAGGGCGGGTTGGGCGGCGGATTAAAAGTCGGATTGTTCCCGGCATTTGCCGGGCGGTATCTGGGGCTGGAAGCCGAATTGTCCGGTCTTGACGGAAAGGCAAACGCGCCCGCGGCGACGAGTGGAGGCGTGACGAGATCGGCGAATTTCCGTTTGCAATCGATTAACGCGATGGCGAACCTCTTGCTGCGGTATCCCGGCGAAATGATTCAGCCATATGTTGGCATCGGAGCCGGGTTGTCGGGAGGATTTGCCCGGGATTTGAATCTTCAGCACAGCACGATCGGCGCCGTGCATGAAAATGCCGCTGACGGCGCGTTTGCCTATCAGTTTCTGGGCGGAGTCCGGGCCAATGTCACGGACCGCGTCTTTCTCTTCACGGAGTACAAATATTTCGTGGCGAACTACCAATGGGAGAGCGAAGTTCCCAATGGGTCCCGTGGGCCATCCTTCACGTTGAACTATCGCACCCATCTCATCGCCGGCGGTCTTGGCGTGACGTTTTAGCGGACTGTTACAACCGGCCTTCCTCAGGCTAGCTGTTCGCGGCGCTTAGGAGCTGAGATAGTGGCCCATCCTTGCTTGCAGGTCGGCATCACAGAGGCATAAGATGAGGTATCTCAAACGCGCGCATCTCCTGACCTGGAGGAAAAGCTGTGTTCTGGGACACGCGGCATTCTACGCAGAAACCAGACCGGCGCTGTTCGTTTTGCGGCAAGCCTCAGGATGCGGGCCGGACGCTTGTCACCAACTCTGAGCCGTTCACCTGTTCTTCTTGCCGAAACCCGGCCGCAGTCTCTATTTGCGAAGAATGTATTCAGCGCTGCTCCCTGTCCCTCGCCAAAAACAAGCCGCATGGATCGCAGGAAGCGCCTTCGCCCCTCCCGCTGGTCATCCCCAAGCCCACGGACATTAAAGCGCAGCTCGATGAGTATGTGATCGGGCAGGATCGCGCCAAGAAGGTCCTCTCCGTCGCCGTCCACAATCATTACAAGCGGATTGTGAACCGGGAACGGCTCAAACACGTCGATCTCGAAAAGGGCAACATCCTCATGATCGGATCGACCGGGACGGGAAAGACGCTGCTGTCTCAGACGCTGGCGCGTATCCTTCACGTGCCGTTTACCATTGCCGATGCGACGGCGCTGACCGAGGCCGGATATGTGGGGGAAGATGTTGAGAACGTTGTGCTCAAGCTGCTCCAGAGTTGCGAGTACGACGTGGCCCGCGCCGAAACCGGCATCATCTATATCGACGAGATCGATAAGATCAGCCGCAAGTCCGAGAATCCATCGCTGACCAGGGATGTTTCCGGCGAAGGCGTGCAGCAGGCGCTCTTGAAGTTGGTCGAAGGAACGGTCTGTAATGTGCCGCCCAAAGGCGGACGCAAGCATCCGGAGCAAGATTATATTCGGGTGGATACGACGAACATTCTGTTCATTGCCGGCGGGGCATTCGTCGGATTAGATGCCCTGATCGCTCAGCGGACGACACCCAAACGGTTGGGGTTCGGCGCGCTCATTCCCGCCGGGGAACTCAATGGACACAGCGAAGTGCTCCGATGCGTGCAATCTGAAGACCTCCTGAAATTCGGGCTCATTCCGGAATTTGTGGGTCGATTCCCTGTCTTGACAACCCTCGCGGACCTCGACGTGCCCGCGCTCATTCGTGTTCTCAGCGAACCAAGAAACGCGTTGATTAAACAATATCAGGCCCTGTTCGAGATCGAAGGGATCGACCTTCAATTTACCGATGCCGCCGTCAAAGCCGTGGCTCGTCGGGCAGCGGTAATGAAAACCGGCGCTCGCGCGCTTCGCACGATTCTCGAGGAGGTCATGCTGGACTTGATGTATGACGTGCCCGCACTGAGCGGGGTCAAGTCCGTCGTGATTACCGAAGAGGTCATTGCCGGAATCGGGCAGCCGAAGATTCTCGCCTGACAGACACACGAAGAACATCATCGGGTGTTGAGTGTCCCTCCAGACGACGACAAACCTCTCCTCTGTGCCGTTTCGCCGATCGGAAAGGCGCGCCCAGCATCTCCTGTGGCCAGCGGATTCAGCCTCAGGCCGCGTGCCTGACCCGTGTTTCGCCGGAAGCGGTTTCGAAGGAGTGGCCGCTGTCAGGCAACGAGGCGATCCGTCGTCTCTCGGACTCGCTCTCGCCTGCCATTGACCAGGCAATCAGCCAGACCAGCGCGATCATTGTTCCGACACCGATGATCTCGACCTCCATGTTGCACCTCCGTTGATTGCGCAACAGATTGTTTGCCAGGACGCCGATACCAGCCGCCTCTTGGATGCGGCTTCCCTGGCCTCTCTCATCTGTCAGGCTGTCGGACAACAACGGTCCTACGCTGCCTGGCGTGAGCCGGTCGAGGCGGATCCGACCGCCTGGCTCGACTCACCGATCCCGTCTGCTGGCGCCTTGGACGATCCCTCTGGTGCGCCGTACAGAATGTCTATGCATACGAAGAGGATCGCCACCATCGCCACGAGTCCTGTCACGATTCCCCAATAGACTCCTGACATAGGCCACGCTCCCGCGCCTGTGTGCTGCACGGGTCCTTTTGTTCACGCGCCGCCGTACCGGTGAGGGTGAGCGCGCGCGCAAGGATGCGATTATTGGATGCTTGCAACTCGGCGGTTTGGATAGGAGAGGTTCGTGTGAGGAGTGGGGCACACCCGACCTGTTCATCCCGTTGGATCTGTGTCCGAAGGAAGAACATGATTCCGACCTCCAGCTTGAGGCGGATCGTGGCCCAGAAAAATATTCTATGCCCCCCGGCAAACCTGGTCAAGGGCAAGAGCGACAAAGATCAACGGATGACTGAGAGAGCTTCAGATCACGTCGTCATTCGGGAGGGAGGGATGCCGGGAATTTCCGGAGGATTTGAATCGTAGCGTGAACTCCCGTTGACCGTCCTCCGGTGCAAGACGATACGAGCCCTCGGCGCTCACGTGTTCTTGTGACCGGGATTTGCCCTGCGGAAAAAGCTTAAGTCGAAATTCTCCAGCCTGTTGCCGTGACGAACCCTCGCCGGGCAGGTGACCCTCCAATTCGACGTACTCCTGCAACGTGGAGAGGGCTTGGTTATAGAGGTCGCGAAAGAGGCCGTTCGGGACGACCTGTTCGAGTAACTCGTTCGCTTCAGGGGCGGGGCGGTCTGCGGCCGCTGCGACCCGGACCTCCGTCGTCAGCAGGAGCGGTAGAGCCGAGAAGATCGTGATGATGATCCATGTCCGCATGGTGTCAGTCTATCGGAGGCGGGAAAAGCAGGTCAAGTTGTGCAGACGATCTGTCCGCTATGAGATGAGCGGACCGTTTCGGCTAACAGCGCGACAGCAGTTTCTCGTTCCGGTTCCATTGAGACACCGTGCTGCTCGCATCCGTAAGTTCCATTGTATCCCGTGATAAGACCCGAATGGAGAGCGGCGGCGTTTTGCTTTGCGGGACCACCAGTCGAAACCGGTCCTGTTCCTGCTCGATGCGGCCGGTCTGCGTCGTCGCTTTAAAGAATTCGGAGACGTTGGCCGCGGTAATCGTCCAAACAAATGCTTCCTCCCGATCAACAAATTTGGAAGAAGCCTCCCATGTGCCCACCAGGGTTGGCTCCACCGCCGGAAGGCGTTTGACGGCCACTTTCCGTGGAATGGCGGTGAACGATTGCCAGAGGAGCGGATCGAATTTACTTGGCCCTTGATTCTTCGCGAGCTTGTCCCAGGTTACGCTTAAAATGCCGGTGGTGGAAAACCGGTCGCTGCCGGCGACTTGATAGGTGCCATGCAGAATCTCTTGGTAGGATTCCGCTTCCCAACGGCCCCGGTCCGCGATGATCGTGCCCGGCATCACTACGGCGGTCGTCATGGTCCACGTGCCGCGTTCGTTCAGTGTGAGATGGCCCTTGCCGTACATCATGCCGACAGGCATACAGCCGTACCACTCGCCGGCCCACAGTGAAGGTGTTCCTGTGATTCCAGGTTCCGCCGCGGTCGCGGGAGTTGCACGAATGGGCGCGCCGAGTCTGGTGGCAGCGACCTTCGCCAGGTTCGTGACCGCTGCCTGTGGATTGGCTTGTTTCGGCGATGTGAGTGACAGCGTCACCAGCGCATCCGACTTTAAAAATGTCAGCTGGATACCTCCGATGGGAGAACGGATCGTGAAGGCTCCATCCCCGACGCCGGGGACCGGCTGGTGGCCGGCTTTTGAGCGTTGATCTTGAAAGACTGTCTTCTGGTCCCCCTCCGGTCCCGCATTGAGTTCTACCATGACCGTCTCTTGCGGATTGCGTTTTGCCTGATAGAGACATTGCCGGTCATTCTGGCGCAGACCCGGGGTGACCGGCGTACCGATGGCGAATTCTACCTCGGCTTCGGTCACGATGAGGCAGGCGTTCAAATTGGTCGAAATGACGTCGTTGGATTGGGAACAGCCGAGCAACGTGCCCCCAATCAAGAGGGCGGCGAACGCAGGGCGTAGTAAGGGGAGAGCAGCCATGGAATATGTCAGTCTAGGAGTGTTGAGCGACAAATTGCAAGGCGCCGTTAGACGCTCGGTGGGACAAGTGCGAGCATCAGAGGAACAGCGATGGCGTCGCGGTATCCCGCCGACGTACCGGTGCCCTTCAGGAAGGAATGAATTTCAATGAGACGCCATTGATGCAGTATCGTAATCCCGTCGGTTTCGGGCCGTCTTCAAAAATATGTCCCTGATGGCCGCCGCAGCGAGCGCAGTGTACTTCGACCCGCGTCATGAAAAATTTGGTATCGGTGCGCGTCTCGACGGCCTTTGCGTCGATAGGCTGCCAGAAACTGGGCCAGCCGGTGCCGCTGTCGAACTTATGCTCCGAGTCATAGGCCGGGAGGTCACAGCCGGCGCAATAATAGATGCCGGCCTGGTGATTGTCATGCAGCGGACTGGTAAACGCCCGTTCGGTATCTTCGTGCCGCAACACCCGATACGCGGCGGAGGACAGCAGCTTTTTCCACTCCTCGTCGGGCTTGGATACCTTCACGATCGGTCCGATGTCTTTATTCGATGGCATGGATCATCTCCTTTGCCGGTTCGTATGAGGCGCGCATCGTACAAACGACTTTTTCATCCTTACATATGTCTTTACGGAAGGGCAAGGCGATTGGATGGGTGAGTCGTGGCCTTGAAACCGCGCGGAACTGTGGGGCGAGAGCGACTGGTTGGTGAGCGGGCCCCGGCTTTTCAGCCGGGGCCCGCAGATTACGATGCGGTGGACGTCGCAACGGGATCGTGTTTTTCCGCCGACGAGGCCGCATCCTGATTGAAGGCCGCCGGCAGAACCTCTTCGATGCGCTCGACCGGAATGACCGTCAGTTCATCGCGAACTTCTTGCGGCACTTCTTTTAGGTCCTTTTCATTGGCCTTCGGCAGAATGATCCGCCTGATGCCGGCGCGATGGGCGGCCAGCACCTTCTCCTTGATGCCGCCGACCGGCAGCACCAGACCGGTCAGGCTGATCTCGCCGGTCATGGCCGTGTCGCTTCGCACCGGTTTGCCGACATAGGCCGAGGCCAGCGCGGTCGCCATCGTAATACCGGCCGAGGGGCCGTCTTTGGGAATGGCGCCTGAAGGCACATGAATATGCACGCCGTTACGTTTAAAACGCGAAATGTCCAGCCCCATGCTTTCGGCGTGCGACCACAGGTAGCTGCGCGCCGCGCGAGCCGATTCCTGCATCACGTCTCCCAATTGCCCGGTGAGCGTCAACTCGTGACTGCCGGGCAGCAGGGTCGTTTCGATATAGAGCACGTCACCGCCCGTCGGCGTCCAGGCCATACCTGTGGCGACACCCGCCGGCAGATTCTTTCGCGCCTCTTCCGGCTGGAATCGTTCCTGCCCGAGCCATTCGTCCAGAAGCGGTTGTGTGATCTCGACCGGCGCGGCCGGAGAATCGGCAGGCCGATCGGCAAAGGTCACCGCCACTTTTCGCGTAATGCGGCCCAACATCTGCTCCAATTGCCGCACGCCGGATTCCCTGGTGTACCGGCCGATAATATGGTCGAGCACGGTATCGGGCAACTTCACCTCTTCAGCCCGCAGGCCGGCTTCCGTCAGCCGTCTCGGCCAGAGGTAGCGCAGGGCGATTTCCCGCTTCTCCCGCTCGCTATACCCGTTCACCCGGATGATTTCCATGCGATCCAGCAACGGCTGCGAAAGGGTCTCCAGCGTATTGGCCGTCGTGATGAAAAACACCTTCGACAGATCGAACGGCAGATCGAGATAATGGTCGCGGAACGTGTGGTTCTGCGCGGGATCCAGAATCTCCAGCAATGCCGCCGCCGGGTCCCCGCGGAAGTCGCGTCCCAGCTTATCGACCTCGTCCAGCATGATGACGGGATTGTTCACTCCGGCCCGCCGTACCGCCTGGATAATGCGTCCTGGCAGGGCGCCGACATAGGTCCGGCGGTGGCCGCGCAGTTCGCCTTCGTCATGCAACCCGCCGAGGCTGAAGCGCTCGAAGGTCCGCCCCATGGACTTGGCAATGGATTGCCCCAAACTGGTTTTGCCCACGCCGGGAGGGCCGACGAGGCAGAGAATCGGCGCCTTGGCCGAAGGGTTCAATTTCAAGACGGCCAGGTGTTCCACAATCCGTTCTTTTACTTCCTTGATGCCGTAGTGATCCTCGTTCAAGACCTTCCGCACCTGTGCGAGGTCCAGGCCTTCTTCCGAAGATGTGTTCCACGGCAATTCGAGCACCAGTTCCAGATAACTGCGGATGACTTGATGCTCCGGCGAGGCGCTGGGCGTTTTCGCCAGCCTGGTCAGTTCTCGATCGGTCTCTTTTCTCACAGGCTCGGGAAGATCGGCCTCCTGCACCTTCTTTCTCAGTGCGGCCACCTCGTCTTCTTCGCCGTTGGTCTCGCCTAACTCCTGCTGAATCGTCTTCAATTGTTCGCGCAGGAGATATTCCCGCTGGGTTTTGCCGAGCTTCTCCCTAGCTTCGCTGGTGATCTTGTCACGCAATTGAAGAATCTGAACCTCCCGCGACAGCGCCGCGTAGAGTCCACGCAAGAGATCCGCGCGGGTGGAGGTTTCCAGCAACTGTTGTTCGCCGTCCAGCGTGAGGTTCAACAATGAGGCGATGCGGTAGGCCAGCACAACAGGGTCTTCTTCAGTTCCCAGCGCCGTGACGGCTTCATGCACGCCCGGAGTCTGGATCAGCTTCGGCAGCTCGGTGATAATGTCGAGGATCGCCCGATGCAGCGCTTCGACCTCCGTACTCCGTTCGCTCGGTGCCGGCAACTGCTTCACCCGCGCCTGTAGATAGGGATCAACCTGGTCGAGCTTCAACAGCACGAACCGCTCCAATCCCTGGATCAAAATATTATAGTGACCTTCCGGGGATCGGGCCGTCTGCTTGATGACGGCTTTGGTTCCGATGGTGTAGAGGTCTTCGAGCGTTGGCTGATCGATCTGGGCATCCCGTTGCGCCACGACAAGCAGGGTCTTCTCTTCTGTCTTGAGGGCGGCTTCGACGGCGGCGATGGAACGGTCGCGGCCGACCGTCAACGGCATCATCGTGCCGGGGAACAACACCGTCCGTTTCAACGGGAGTATCGGCAGGTTGGTGAGTATGGGGCCGTTCGAATCGGTCATATCGTCCCTCCAGGTTCTGAGGTGTCCTCACAAGAAAGATGAATCGGCTACGAGGAATGTTGTTCGTTCCTGTTGATCGCCGTTCTTTGAGATAGCCACGGGGGCGGGGGAGTCAAGCGCCGGTCGGGACGGGAGTTCGAATGCTTGAGCGCCATGGCGTTCGGAGATGGGGTTAATTCGAGAAGTAAGAGTCCAAGTCAACGATGCGTAGGCTTGCAGGATGGTCAAAATGGCCGTCCAGCAGGCCGCAGCGAGGTCCACGGCGCGATGAATACTGAGCGCCACGTTTGTGGACGCCGGCGAGTTGGTGAGCCGGCGGTGTCTTGAGGCGAGACGTACCCTCAGAATACGTTGAGACTCTTGACGATGCGAGAACAAAACTGGCGGAAATTTTCACCACCCTGTTACCGGTCGATGAAGAGGCTGCCCGCATTTTCGATATACGTTTTTCGATTCAGCCGTTCCGGTCGCGCTGCTCCGTGAGGGAGCGGAACGGAAGAATAGTCGTCCCTGCCTTCCAGGTCAAAAAATGCGCCGATACTCGTGTCGGCTCCCTGTCCCAGTCCGCGACCGACAAAATACTGATCAGCCCCGCCTTCTTCGATGAAGAGGCCCCAGCCGCCGAGATCGGCCATGCCTAAGCCGGTCGAGGTTGGCAGGTCATAAAAATCACTCTCCGGGCCGCCGTCTACAGCCAGCGCGACGCTGCCATCCCAGGCCGTGCCGCCGGCATAGAACGGTCCTTTCGAACCGTACCGGTCCTTGCCCTGATAATCGAGGCTCAGGCCCACGCCAAAATGGGCGGCGGTCCCCAGTCCGTAGCGAGCCGCCTGATGTTCATCGTCGCCGGAAACATCGAGCTTCACGCCCAGGCCGAAAAAATAGCCGTGACCTTGTGAAAAGTTTGCGCTGCGATAGCGGTCCCGCCCGGACAGATCGATGAGCAAGCCCCACCCCCCGGCGAGACTCTGCGCGCGCTGTGCCGGCTGCTTGCTGAAGATGCGCAGCCCCGCGCCGGCGCCGAGCCCGAAACAATCGTATTGAAAGCCGGGATCGTGCGGGCTGGCATTCGGCGCGTCCGTTTCATTGTAGGCGCTCGGGTATTTTCCACCGCATTCGTAGGAATCATTTCCGGAGACATCGATGAGGGCGCCTACGCCCAACGGTCCGCCGAAGCCCAGCGCATACCCGAAACTCGTATAACGATCGTTGCCGGCGCGATCCACCAGGAGGCCGAATCCGCCGAAGGCCGCGCCTTGGGTAAACCGGCTTCCTTCATACACGTCCTGTCCTTCGCCATCATATAGGATCCCCAGCCCCGCGAAGCCGGCCCCTCCCGACCCCGGCGCGAGCCGGTAGGTATCGTCTCCGCTAAGGTCGATGACAATCCCGATGCCGGCGCGCCCCGTGGCCAGGCCGAGCGCCGCGGGCTGATACAGATCGTTGCCGCTGAGGTCGATCACCACGCTGTTGCCCAGGTCGCTGTTCGGGCTCGCGCCGATGAGCCCGCGATAGGTGTCGTTGCCCCCCAGGTCGATGATGAGCGCGGCGCCCTTGTCCAGGTCATACGTATTCGGGCCATGACCGCCTATGACTAGCAAGCCGTAGGAGGTCTGCTGAACCAGGAGCAGATCACCGGTAATGCCGGGAATCGCCTGGGTGACAGGTTTCCGGTGGTGGAGCGCGATGTCCAATTGTTGCAAAAATTTTCGGTTGCCGAGCCGAGTCAAACGCTGCGCAGCGGCAATGAGCGACGCATAATCCACCTGCTGCATGAGTAACGTGGCGTAGCGGGCGGCGGAGTCGGCTTCCGCAAGCCTGGCCGGCGGGGTAATTTGCGGGATGAATTGTTCGGCCAGCGGACGGGCCTGGGTGAAGAGAAAGTCCCGATCCTGAGGAGACAGGTGCCGAAGGGCATGTTCCCGGTCTTGATAGGCATGTTCGAGGACGTCGGTCAGAAAGGTCAGAAGATCCTCCGGGGCCAACGTCACCGGGAAGGTGAGCGGCGCAAAAGGGGCGCCGGTTCGATCCATCCCTTCTTCGAGGATTTCGATGATGGCCGGCAGTTCCTCAATTCCCGATTCGGCAGCGGTCGCCGCCAACAGGCTGGTCTGTTCAATCGTGCTGAGGCCTGTCCAGGGATCAGCCAGCGTGCGTATCACCAGATCGCGCTTGAACTTTGCCGCCTTGTTCGTCTGGTCGGCTAGATTCTTGCGCACCGCCGGGAGCATCGCGTTGAGATTGTCGTGCAGTTCAGCCTCGATGAGCGGAGCGAGCCGGGCCACCATCGCCTGCTGTTGACGGTCCACCTGCTGGTCCGGTGACGGGGTGACCGCGAACAGTTTGGACAGCGGTGCGCAGCCGCCAAGGAAGGTCCAGAGGCTGAGGATGACGAAGAGCGGGAGCCGCCGGCGTAATGCGCACTGCGGATCGATGATGGCGAGCCGGCGTCGATTATCCAAGGGCGGGACTGTCTTGAGGTGGGAGAATGCCTGCGTCGCGCAGGCACTCATCGGACCAGGCGCGAATGTCGTGCGCCTCCAAATAGCTGCGCATGCGTCGCATACGATCCCGGCGTTCTCCGAACGGCATTTCCAAGGCCTGGCGAATGGCGTCGGCGACACCTTCCGGATCGTAGGGATTGATGACCAACGCATCGGTCATTTCTTCTGCCGCGCCGGCCAGATGGCTGACGAGCAACACGCCTTTTTCTTCGACCTGGCTGGCGACATATTCCTTCGCTACCAGGTTCATGCCGTCATAGACTGAACTGACCAACGCCAGGTCGGCCATGCGGTAATAGGCCGCCAGGGTATCCATCCCGATGCGCCCTTCGCGGAACTCGATCGGCCGCCAGCGCGAGGCTTGCGGGCTGCCCGGGTGAGAGATCGTGCCGTATTGCAGGTTGATCTCATTGACGGTTTCGCGGATCAGTTCCCGATAGCTGCGATAGGTTTCGACGTCGCCTCGCGTCGGCACCGCAATCTGAATAAAGGTGAAATGGCCGCGGTACTGGGGAAATTGCTGGAAGAAGGCATCGATGGCCCACAACCGTTTGAGGAGTCCTTTCGTGTAATCAAGTCGATCGACACCGAGCCCGATGCGCACCGCCGGCTGAAAAATGTGCAGATTGCGCAGGACGTCCATGGCTCGCGTGACGTGTGGCGATTGCGCCCGTTCGGCCCACGACCGGTAACTGATGCTGATGGGGTGGGCAGCCAGCTTGGTGTGACGGCCTTTGTATTCGATGTGGCGGTCGCCGGTCAGGGCATCGGGTCCCAGGAATTCCTTGACGCACTCAAGAAAGCAGTGAAGAAAGCTTTGAGTCTGGAACATCACCAGATCGGCGCCCAGCAGGGATTCGAGCAGTTCGCGGCGTTCGGGCAGAATGCGAAAGGCATCGGGCCCGGGCCAGGGAGTGTGCCAGAAGATTGCGACCGGCTGGGCGGGGAGGGAGGCTTTGATCAGGCCGGGGAGCAGGGCGAGATGAAAATCGTGAATCCAGACGAACCCCGGTTTTTCACCTAATTCCTGAAGGACCACCTCTGCGAAGCGCGCGTTCATGGCCTGGTAGGCATACCAAAAGGCCTTCCGGTAGGAAACGCGGTCGAGGGTGAGGTGGCAGAGAGGCCAGAGCACCTGGTTGGCATACCCCTGGTACCCGCCTTTCACCTCGCCGTTCTCCAGCCACACGCGGCGCAGGCGGTAGGTCGGGGCGTCGGGGGGCACTTCGACGACCATATCCTCGTTCACCACATCGCGATCCGCCTTGCCGCTTCCCCAGGCGATCCAGGTCCCGCCGAGCCGCCGCATCATCGGGTCGAGCGCCGAAATGAGCCCACCCGAGGTGCGTTCCCAGATCAGGTGATTCTTCACCAGCCGATGTTCGTAGGGCTCGCGGTTCGAAACCACGATCAGGCGTGAGAGGGACAGCTCCTGTTCCTGTTGCGGGGTTTCGAGGGGCGCGTGAGACGCGTTCATAGAGTTCCGCAGCTTGTGTGCGACAGAAACGGCGGCGATTCAGAATGAGTTAGATTGAAAATAGGAGGCTTAGGCTCTTCTGTCAAGCGGCACGTTGGCTGCCGGGGCGAATGGTCAATGGTGACCGTGGCCGTGAGAAGGCTGGCCTTGCGGTTTTGGTTTTCTGAGACTGCCGGCCACCATGCGGAATTCGAACAGGCGGCACTCGATGGCCCCGTTAAACAAGGGTATCCTCCGGGAGGGCGCCAGACGCAACAGGCCGGGCAGTTTCATGTCGGCGGTTACAATCTGGATGGTCCACCCGCAGAAGTGCTGTTTGAGATGGTCGCCGAATTGCGGATAAAAGGTCTTCAGGGCCTCACCTTCCCCCATGCGGTGACCATAGGGAGGATTGGTGATCAGGAGGCCGGCTTCCGCCGGAGCGGGCAGCTGCAGCACATCGCCCTGTTGCAGCGTCACCGCCTCCGTGAGCCCGGCAAGAGCGAGATTGGCCTTGATCGAGGTGAGAGCCTGCGCGCTCTGGTCGGCAGCGTGGATCAAACCAGGCTTCGCGCCGATCTCCGCGGCCTGGAGTTGTCCGCGGAGGTCGTTCAAGGTCTGGGGATCGAACGAGAGCAGTTTTTCGAACGCAAAATGTCGGCCGATGCCCGGCGCGATACGGCGGGCCATCAAGGCCGCCTCGACGACAAAGGTTCCGCTGCCGCACATGGGGTCGTACAGCAGGATGTCCGGCGTCCACTTGGACAGACGCAGGATGCCGGCTGCGAGATTTTCCCTGATGGGCGCTTCGCCGGCGGACTTTCGCCAACCCCGCTTGAACAGCGGATCACCGGAGGTATCCAGATACAATGTGCAAGTGGTCCCGTCTAAGTAGACGGCGATCAGGATGTCCGGTGCATGGGTATCCACGGAAGGGCGTTTCCCTCTGGCATACTGAAAGCGATCGCAGACCGCATCCTTGACCTGGAGCGTCACAAAATCCAGGCTCTTCAGCGGGCATCGGTGCGCGCTCACCTTCACTTTGATGCGTTGTTGCGGGGTAAACCAATCCTGCCAGCGGATGGCGTGCGCCGCGCCGTACACATCGTGTTCATCGCGATAGGCTCCTTCCGCAATCCGCAGGAGGATGCGGCTGGCGATGCGGCTCTGCAGATTCACCCGATAACAAAGGGCGAGGGCGCCGCGAAAGGCCACGCCTCCGGCCGTGGCCTTGACGCCGGCGGCGCCCAGGTCGGTGAGTTCGTCGGCGAGGACCGTTTCGAGTCCGCGGGGGCAGGGTGCAAAAAAGTCGTGAATTGTGCTATCCATTTCTGTCGTTTTCTCGTCGTGATCGGGAGCCGCAATGAAATTCTGCAGCGAGTGTGGGGCCGGGCTGTCGAAAAAAATTCCTCCCGGCGATAACCTGCCGCGGTTCGTCTGCGAAACCTGCCAGGTCGTCCATTACATCAATCCAAAAATCGTCGCCGGCTGTATTCCTGAGTGGGAAGATAAAATTCTGCTCTGCCGCCGGGCGATCGAGCCTCGCATCGGTCACTGGACGTTCCCGGCCGGTTTCATGGAAATCGGGGAAAGCACTGAGCAGGCCGCGGTTCGCGAAACGTTTGAAGAAGCCCATGCCGAAGTGGACATCACGTCCTTGTATGCCGTCCTGAGCCTGCCCCGTATCAGCCAGGTGCACATGATCTTTCGCGGCTCCATGCGCAAGCCGGAATTCAAACCCGGCACGGAAAGTCTCGATGTGCAACTGTTCTCGCTGGACGCCATCCCGTGGGACGATCTGGCCTTTCCCGTGATCACCGAAGCCCTCGAACGCTACGTCGCCGACGTGGCCCGTGGCGCCTTCACCATGCATTTCGGCAGCGTCTTCCCTCGAATGAAATCGTAAGAGGCGTGAAACGTGAAAAGTAAAACGTGAAACGACTCCTTACGTTTCGCGTTTCCTGCTTTCCCCATCCGGCGCCTATTACGTTTCACCTTTCACGTCTCACGCCTTTAGTTGCGGCTGGGCATGATGAGCCCTAATTCCTCAGCCGGCGGATGCACGAAGGTGAATCCCTTGTCCGTCTGAAAGTCCACGGTCATTCCGTTTGTGCGGTGCACGCTCGCCCGATCCAGCGCCACGGTGAGGCCTTCAATGTGCTGCACCTCATCCTCTTCCTGCGCTGCAGGTTCCAGAGTAATCGAGAGGGACAGGCGTTGCGCATCCACGTCGCGTAACGTAATCCGTACGACCGGATCGTCCGGATGTTCCTCGATCAACTTGCGCAACCGTTCGATGGCGGTCCAGGTGAGATTCATCGTGGTCAGGCTGGTCTAGCCCGTTGAGTCGACGCCGCGTGCTGGATGTGGTGAATGTCTACAAGTTGTTCGGTCCGGTCGATCGAATAGAAAATCCGCCAGTCGCCCACCGCATATTTATGGATCCCGGGCAGGTCGGCAGCGACCGGCTCATGGCGCAGATTATCCACATTGGAGGCCAGCCACTTCGTCTTGTCGAACAACCGTTGCGCCATGGTTGGGTCGGCAGCGCTCAAGTCGGTAATCACATCAGGCCGGAAGGCTAAGCGAAACCAGGGCATATCACCACCGCAGGCCGAGTTTGTCGGCTACTTCGTCACCGGTGATGCGTTCCGTCGAAGCCAGGGATTGCTTGAGGCGATCGCGAACCGACTCGCCGAGGGGCGCGCCGAGATCCGGGTCACCCAGCAGCGTGCGTAATCGGTCGTCCACGATCCCTTCGACCAGGTTCTTGAGTTCCGTCAGGCTTAAATTGGATATGGTGATAGTCGGTTGGGTCATGATGTTTCGAGCATACGGGGCCAGTCGCGCCAAATGCAAGAATAGCGTCCGGGTGTCAGCTGCTGCGTGTCCCTCATGTTCCGCAAGTCGATCCGCCGGATGACTCACAGGAACAATCCAAACAGCCGTGAATGGAACAGGTACCGCAGGCCTTTTCGATTTGGCGACGCAGCGCCGCCCTGGCTCGATGCACGCGAACCGCCGCATTTTCGGCGGTGATGCCTGACTGTTGAGCGAGATCTTTCAGCTTGCCTTCTTCCAGATCCACGATCCGCAGGGCCTCGCGATATTCCGGCTTGAGCGTCTCCAACAGGCCCGAGACGCACCGGCAGATCTCCTGCCGCAGCTCCGCTTCCGGCTCCTGCACATCCGGAAATTCTCGCCCCCAGGCTTCCATCGCTCGCGCGGTGGTGGAGCGCTGCCGGTAGTGATCGATTACGGCGTTGCGGAGCACCCGATAGAACCAGGCGACGACCTTTTCGTCCTGCACGCCGGCCCCGCGCTCCAATCCACGGGTAAAGGCCGTCTGTAAAATATCTTCTGCCACGGCGCGAGATTCCACACGCCGTTCCAAGAAGGCCAGGAACTCACGGTGTCCCTTCACCAGTTGCGCAATGGCCTCCGGCGAGAGAGCTGTCGAGGTATTTGATTCGAGGCTCATGGGAGCAGCTTACCAAACTGTGTGTAGAACTGTAAGGTTTCCGGGAGGCATACGTCAGCCTTTGTGACGACGCAATCACGCGTCGGCATCTCAAAGGAGACCCGCCATGGCCGACATGAAAAGAACCCCCGTGCAGAAGATTGCCAAGACAAGCTGTTGCGGAACCTGCGAATGCGCATCCTGTTCCTGTGGATGCCAGGCCAACGCCTGTCGCTGCGAGCAAACCAATTGCCAATGTGGTTGCCGCAAGCAAACGGCCGGTCGGTAGGGCGGTTGTGCCTCGCCCGCCGGATTGTGGCGGGCCGGGACGCGGATTGTCACTGACACATCCATCTGCGCCGGCATTGTGAGGACTTCGCCACTCGCGTATCATGCGTGATCGCGCCGCTCTCGTGCGGCCCATGAGAGACTCATGGGCCGCACGACGTGACGGTGATCAGGCAATCCAGGAATCCAGTGCTTCATGCGCTTCATCCACGCCGCAGACCTGCATATCGATAGTCCCTTGCGTGGGCTCGATCGCTACGACGGCGCGCCCGTTGCGCGGCTGCGGACCGCGACACGGAGTGCGTTCGAACGGTTGGTGGACCGGGCGCTGGCCGAACGGGTGGATTTCATCTTGTTCGCCGGGGATATCTACGACTGCGATTGGCAGGACTTCCACACCGGCCTCTTTTTTCGCGGGCAGATGGTTCGGTTGGAGCGAGAAGGGATTCGGGTTTTCATCGTTCAAGGCAATCATGATGCGCAGGGGGTCATCTCCAAACAGCTCATCCTGCCGCCGAATGTCACCGTGTTTTCCAGCCGCACTGCCCAGACGGTCCGGCTCGACCACCTTTCAACGGCAATTCACGGGCGCAGTTTCCCGGATCGGGCGGTCGATGAGGATCTCGTGCCGTCCTATCCCGCTCCCGTGCCGGGCTTCTTTAATATCGGCTTGCTGCACACGAGTCTGACCGGGCGGGCCGGCCATGATACCTATGCGCCGACGGATCTGCCGACGTTGCTGAACAAGGAATACGACTATTGGGCCCTTGGACATGTGCACGCGCGGGAACTCGTGTGCGAACGGCCGCGTGTCCTGTTTCCGGGGAACCTGCAAGGCCGGCATGTGAAGGAAACCGGTGCGAAGGGCTGTGAGTTGGTGACGGTTGAAGCGGGGCGGATCGAGAGCGAGTTCCTGGCGCTGGATGTTGTGCGCTGGAGTCAAGTGGTCGTGCCGCTGGATGGCATTCACAAGCTCGATGCGTTAAGCGATGTGTTTCGGCGCGCGCTCGAACCAGCGCTCGCTGGTGCTGGAGATCGTTTGCATGCGGTGCGTGTGACGCTGACGGGCACCACGGAGTTGCACCGGGTGGAAGCGAACCAACCCGGTACCCTGGCTGCGGCCATGTATGGCGCGGCGCAGGATATCGGTGAGGCGGAGATATGGATTGAGCAAGTGCGGCTGGAACTGGCGGCGCCGCTGGATCGCGCCAGAACCGCGGAACGCCAGGATGCTGTGGGTGAACTCGTCCGCCTCGTGGATTCGATCGTCGGGGACGAGGCGGAGTTGCTTCGGCTGGCACAGGATGAAATCGGGGATTTGCTGGGTTCTGTTCCGCAGGAGGTAGCGGCTGGCGATGTGGCGAGGCTCGACGACCTGACCGAGTTGAAGGCCCTTGTCATGGACGCCGAAGCGACCGTCTTGGCGCGCCTGACCGATTCCGGAGCAGGGCCATGAAGCTGCTCAAGCTCCTGCTCCAGGCCTTCGGCCCCTTCACCGGGAAGACGCTGGACTTGTCTGGCGGTGGCGCCGATCTGCATCTGATTTACGGTTCCAACGAAGCGGGCAAGTCGTCGGCATTACGCGCCATGATGGACCTGCGATTCGGCATTCCTTTGCGCAGCCCCGATGATTTTCTCCACGCGGCGAACGAACTACGCATCGGCGGGATCTTCCTCACGCATGCAGGGGAACAGATCGGGTGCGTGCGGCGCAAGGGCAAGGGGGTCACACTCTCGCGGCTCAACGTCGAAACGGAGCAGCCGGACGCGGCGCTTCCCCTCGCAGCCGGGCTTGAACAGGAGTTGACCGGCGGGATGGAGCGGGGTGAATTCGAAGCCATGTTCGGACTCAACCACGCCCGGTTGCGCGAAGGGGGGAAAATCCTGCTGCGCGGCGAGGGGGACGTGGGAGTGGCTCTGTTCGAAGCCAGCGCAGGAACGAGCGGAATCGCAGCCTTGTTGGAATCGTTGGAGGTCGACGCGAAAAAACTCTATAGCTCGCATGGCCGGGCGCAGAACGCGGTGATCAATGACGCGCGCCGCCGCCTGGATGAGCAACGGCAGGTCTGGCGTGACGCACAGACGAAACCGGCGGAATGGCAGTCCGTGAATCGCGCGCACGAAGCCGCTGTGGCGGCGGTGGCCGAGGTCAGTCGAGCGTTGGAGACGCTGCGTCGGCGGGAGCATGAGTTGACCGAACTGCGAACGGTCGAGCCCCTGTTGCGGGAGGCTGCTGCGGTGTCGACCTTGTTGGTCTCACTGGCCGAGGTTCCTGATTTGCCCGAGCAGGCCAGGGAAGAACGGTTGGCGGCGTTGCAGGCGCTCGATCATGCGCAACGGAATCTCAGAGAAGCGGAGAGCGAGGAGGAACGGTGCACGGCTGCGCTCAAGGACCTGGTGGTGGAGCCATTGCTGATTGAACATGCGGGCGCCATCGAACGTGTGGTGACGGCGGCGGCTGCCGTGGCTGGTCATCGGACCGAGATGCACCAGGGGCGTGCGGTGATGACGAAGCTTGAAACCGAGCTTGCCTTGTCCCTCGCGCGGATGGCGCCAGGACGCGAGTTACGGCAGGTGCTGGAAGCCGTGCCGGCTGCCGCTGATCGGCTTGCGCTGGACGAGCATATGGCCCAGATGAGTCGATTGACCGACCGACTTGAACAGTATCGAGAGCGTGCCGCTGGGCTTGATGAAGCGATGCAAGCCGATCGGGAGATCATCGCCCCAGTCGGTGATTCTGCTGCCAGACAGCGCCTTGCCTCTGCCCTTCGAGAGGCGCAGTCGCTAGGCGATGTGGTCCGGCGGCAGAGTGAGGTGGACCGACAGCTCCGTGAACTGGAGCCGACGCTGGAACAGGCGCTGGCTGATGTCGGCCTCGCCTCCGACCGGGCGTTGCGGGCGACCCAGCCGCTTCTGGATGCGCAGATTGCCGAGACGAGGAAGGACCTAGCGGACGCGGATGAGGCCGTCAGCAAGCTGCAGGAAGAGCGGAAGTTGCTGGAGCGTGATCTGGAAGGGCAACGCGTGCGACTCAGGCAACTGGCTGCCGAGGGGGAAGTGGTGACAGCCGAAACCCTGCGCCAGGCCCGCACCAGACGTGACGACAGTTGGGCGGCAATCCGACGGGCCTACATCGACCAGGCGCGGGAGCGGGATCAACTGGCGCTGGGCTTCGATACCACCAGGGTTGCTCCAGAGGCCTTCGAGGCGGCGGTGGGTGAGGCGGACCGGCAGGCCGATCTGCTGCGCGTTGACGCGAAACGCGCAGCCGGTCTTGAAGAATGTTCGGGGCGGATCGAGTTGATGGAAGCGCGTGGCGCGGAAATCGAACGCCGGATCGCCGGGTTGTTGGCCGATCGTGGAACCATCCTGATGGCATGGGCCAGCCGCTTGAAAAACGCGGGGCTTCCCGACCTCGCTCCCGAGCCGTTACGAGAATGGCAAGGGCGGAGGATCGATGCCCTGCGCCTGGCGGAGCGGGTGAGCTTGTTACAGGCTGATCGCGAGCGAGTGCGAGAAGAGACGAGCGCCGCTGTGTCGAAACTCACGAGCGCGTTCTCTGCGCTTGGCCATGCGTTTGCCGAGGTGAATGGGTCAGCCGTACAAGCCCTCCCCTCGCTGATCGAAGAGGCGTCGCGATGGGAACGGCAGGCCGTCGAAGCGGATGCGGCGAGAAGTGCCAAGAAGCAGGCGGCGGAGGCTCAAAGAGTCGAGCGTGAACAGGTGATCCGGTCGATTGCCGAGACAGAGACTGCCGTACAGCGTCATCAAGCGGCGCTGCGGCAGTGGCATACGCGGCTCTGTCTCTCGCCTGAGACGGTACCAGATGCCTTCAAGGTACGGCTTGATGAGTTGGATAGCCTGGCGCGTCAGGCGGCGGCGTTGGGTGAGGCGCGGCAGCGGCAGGCGCAAGCGCAGGTTCTCCTCGATGATGTGGCGGCTCAAGCCAATCAGGTTGCTGTCTTGTTGGGGGAACCGGCGCCTCAGATGGTCGATGACTTTGCAGATCGTTTACGGACCAGGATCATTGCGGCCCGGGCCGCAGAACAGGAGCGCGTGACGCTCGCGCGCGATCAGCGAAAGGCACAGGATCTGCGTCGGCGCGCGGCATCGGAGCAGGCTGCACAGCGGGCCACGTTAACGAGACTCTGCGCCGCCGCCGGCGTCACATCCGCCGAATTCTTGTCACAGATTGAGGAGGCGGCGTGGCGCAAACGTGAGGCGGCCAGGTTGCTGGCTCAGGCGCGGCAGCAGTTGGCGCAAGCCTCTTCCCGCTCAGAAGAGGAACTGCGTCGATGCCTGGCCGATCGTGATGCCGTGACCATCGAGAGCGAGCGAGAGCGTTGTCGCACTGACATCAACACGAGCGAAGAAGAGCTGGCTGCTGCCCGGCGGACCGAGGAGCAGACTCGCCGGGCACTGGAAGCCATCGATGCGTCCGATCGCGCCGCATTGGCGCGGGAAGCCATGGAGTCCGCCGCGGCGCGGTACCGTTCAGCCATCAGGCCTTGGGCGAGGCTGAAACTGGCTCGCGCATTACTTCAGCAGGCGGTGCGGCGTTTCCGTGAACGGGCGCAGGCCCCCATGATGACGAAGGCCTCCGCGTACTTTTCACTGGTCACCGGTGGCGACTATGAACGGGTCATGACCGACGAGAGCGAGGCCCACCCGCTGTTGTGCGCGGTGCGGGCTGGCGGCGCGCGCGTCACGATCGATGAGATGAGCGAGGGGACAGCAGACCAGTTGTACCTCTCGCTCAGGCTGGCGGCTCTCGATGTGCGGCGTTCGGCGCACCCACAGATCCCGCTGGTGCTCGATGATGCGCTCATCACCTCGGATGACCGACGGGCCGCCCACATCCTGCGGGCCTTGGCGACGTTCGCCGAAAGCAACCAGGTGCTGATCTTTACCCACCATCGCCATCTGCTGGAGGTCGCCCGTGAAGCCATCGGAGCGCACGCGTTTGTGGCTCATACGTTGTAACGGTGAATGGCCGTTGGCGGGCCGGGTTGAGTACGACCGCGAGACCCGCATGAATTGTTGCCGATGAGGGAGGAGCGAGGATGCAACGGTTGAAGGACAAGATTGCGATTGTCACCGGCAGCAGCAGCGGGATCGGCAAAGCGATTGCTATCCGGTTCGCAGAGGAAGGCGCAACCGTTGTGGTTGCGGCCCGACGCCTGCCGCAATGCGAACTCACCGTCGCGCGGATTCGTTCGGCGGGTGGAACTGCGCTGCCGTGGCAGACCGATGTGGCGGATGAGTCGCAGGTGGAGCGATTGATGGCCGAGACCCTCACTCGTTTCCAGCGCCTCGACATTCTGGTGAATAATGCCGGGGTGTTTGGCGGAGGACAGATCGCCGAGACCGGAACCGACACCTTCGACCATGTGATGAACACCAACGTGCGCGGGACGTTCTTCTGTTGTCGCGCGGCGTTTGTGCGTATGAAGCGGCAGGGGGGCGGCACGATAATCAACATGTCCAGCGTGGCGGGCGTGCAGGCCTGGAGCGGAACGGGCACGTACAGCGCCTCCAAACATGCCATCATGGCGCTGACGAAGTCGCTGGCGGACGAAGGCCGGGCGTACCGGATCAAAGTCAGCGCCATCTGTCCTGGCGGTGTCGCCGATGAACTGGTGGATGGAACGGCGGAGGAACGCGCCCAGAGCGAAAAAATCGATCCCTTTGATATTGCCGAGACCGCGGTGTATCTAACGTGCCTTGGCCCGCAGGCCGTCGTGCATCAGGTTGTCGTGGACCGCATCGGCGCGGACTGGTAAAGAGGCACTACACCACCTTGGCAATCGAGTGTACGTGTTTCTGTGTGTGAAACAGGAGCGGCGGGCCGAGCGGGAGGATGGATTTCCCAGTGAAGGCCTGCGTCAGACTGCCGACCGCATGGTAAAAGGCCATGAGGCCGACAATGAGGTGCCCCCAGCCGGGCAGCAATTCGCTGATGAAGTCAAGCCGGGCAAAGGTGGTGGCCAGAAATGTCAGGGTAATCACCACATGCAGCGCACTGAGGGTCAGGTTCCGGTAGGCCGTGAGAAAAATCATGACGCCGGAAAAGACCGCATAGACCAGGTTGATGGGGGCGTACAGCACCGCATCGAACTGAAACGTGGTGCTTGTGCTCACGAGTTTCACGGTGCAGAGGGTGATCCAAAGGAACCCGTACATTGTCAGAGCGGTTCCGCCTAGCTGCTCGTTATAGCGAATATCGGTGATGCCGGCCAGCAGTTGAACGATTCCGCCGAAGATCAGGGCAATCACCAGGGCTCCCACCATGTTCTTATGCTGAATCCATCCGAGTTGGGCGACTCCCAGGGTGAGTGCGCCCACCGCCAGACCGAATAGGCCGATTGCCAGCACGTCTATGCGCCGGGTTTGATTCTCTTCGTTCATGACATTGTCCCTCTTGTGTGACCCATGAGTCTTCTCGGGACCTGGGTATATCCCTAGGGTCGCCGCAAGGATGCAAGAGCGGAAGAAAAAAGGCAAGGGAATATCCCATGGTAGATAGGGGAAGAAGACCGGCGAGTTAGCCTTGGTCGGGTGTGTTCGATTGCTTAGGCGGCGCGGCGGAGGCGAGAAAGGTCTGCAGCCTGGCGGTTTGGGAGGGCCGGAGGAAGAGAAAGTGTATGCCGCAGACGGTTCCACGGGTCCATCGTACGGCGGCAAGATCTATGAGGACGGGCGCTTCCTTCGGTGAAATGGTCAGCCGGAGCGATAGATAGGTGTTGATGGGCAAATGGTGCGCACCCTCCATACGGCACCCTTCCACCGAAAGATCCAGTAGCCGTCCCTCTCCGCTCATGGCCGATTCCGCTGAGAGAGACACTTGATAGTGGACTTTCATGGTCACGTGCCGGTCTGCATCCTCAGGTGACTTGAACTACCGCCCGACCTGTGGAATCTCAGTCGTCCGGGGGAGGCGATGTGTAGAGCCGCGCCTCCAGCATCGGAAACCGGCCTCGTGATCTCTATAATGGGAGGCGAGCGACGATCGCGGATCACGTGTTTCCTCAGAAGGACATAGCATGTCCCTCATGGTGGGCGCGATCAGGATAATGTCTCCGACCATTTGGAGTTGGGAAAAACCCTAGGGCATGGAGGGGCTCCCCTACTTGGATTGGCCCCCGCATTGTGGATGTTGTTACGAGGTTGGGCGGGCTTGATTGTTGGCCTTAACGGGTGCAAGCTGAATATAGTAGCCTTGGAGGCGACCATGAAGCCGGGGTAACCTCGATCCACCGATGCTCGTCCGTTCCCGGTCGTTTCATCGATCTCTTCCTGCGCCCTCCTGATCGCCCTGTCAGGAGGGCGTTTTCATTTCACCCCCTGAAACGGAGGTTGCTATGAAAGCCTCATTACTCATATATCCACTTGCGATGAGCGGAGTCCTGGTGACTGCCATGGCGTTCGGTAATCCTTCAATGTTGCCGCAGCATCCCGGGTATCCCATGGGTAAGTCGGTTGATCCCGTCCGTGGCCAGTCCCTTGCCAACGATCCGGGCCGTGACAATGCGGTCGGGGCGTCCGCGCTCAACAACGCGGCGGCTTTCGATAATGGTCATGTGTCTCAACAGCTTTCGATCAATGAGCAGAATAAACGGCTCCTTGAAAAACCGGGGGCCGGGATTTTGCCGAAGGTGCAAGGGCCGCAGATTGTGATCGATCCGCCGGTGAAGGAAGGCACGAGGGTGCAGGCCTCGCCGCAGTAGTACAATCGGCCGGGCTACCCGGCATGAACCGCCGCAGGGCGGGGAGTACTCCGGGCGGGAGACCCTGTCCTGCGGCCGTCTCCGCTTCCTTACGGGCTGGTTTGATTTTCGACCCCCCGCCTTTTAGAATGCCGCCACGCCTCACGGACCGTTATGCCTAGAAAGTCTCGCGATCAGAAATCTCCCCGGCGGAAGAAGCAGTCGCCGGCGTCCGCCATCCCGCTTGCGCGCGGGCAGAAGCAGCGTTTTCAGAATCGGCTGTTGAAGTGGTACAAGGAGCATGGCCGCGACCTGCCTTGGCGCAAAACCTCGGACCCCTACCACATCCTGGTTTCGGAGGTCATGCTCCAACAGACTCAGGTGGATCGGGTGATTCCCAAATACCATGAGTTTTTGGAGCGCTATCCGTCGTTCTCTGACTTGGCCGAGGCTCCGGTCGCGGAGGTCAAGCAGACCTGGTACCCGCTGGGATACAACATTCGCCCCGAGCGATTACACAGCATCGCTCGTGAGACCGTCACCCGATATGGCGGGCAGTTGCCGAATGACGCGGAAGAATTATTATCCTTCAAAGGTATCGGGCGGTACACCGCGGGGGCGATTCGTTCATTTGCATTCAACGAGGATGCGCCGATTCTGGATACGAACGTGATCCGTGTGTTGCACCGCGTGTTCATCGCCGAGGGTGATCCGAAATCGCAAAAGGGGGCGTTGTGGGAACTCTCCGAAGCCCTGATCCCGCGCGGGAAGGGGTATGATTTCAATCAAGCGATCATGGATTTCGGCGCCACGATTTGCACGGCGAGGAATCCGTATTGTCTCCTCTGTCCGATGAAGCCGCTGTGCAAAACCTATCCCTTCGAGGCGAAGTAATTATCGACGAACGGGTGGTTGCACCATGGATCGCAGAGTGCGAAGAGAGCTGATGGTGTCATGATTCGATGCCAGGAAGGTCGCAATGCAGGTGATCGAGGTTGCGGCAGGAATCATCACCCACGAAGGACGGTATCTGATCGCGCGCCGAAAAACCGGCGCCCACCTGGGCGGATTGTGGGAGTTTCCGGGTGGAAAACGTGAACCGGGCGAAACGTTGGAGGAGTGTCTGCATCGGGAGTTGTGGGAGGAATTGCGTGTTCGAATCGGCGCCCCGACTCCGTTTCAGATCGTACGGCATGAATATCCCGAGAAGATTGTGGAATTGCATTTCTTTTGCTGTCGGATCGAGGCGGGGATTGCGATCGCCTTGGACTGTGCGGAACTTCGATGGGTCTATCCTCATGAAATGGCCTCCTTCGAGTTTCCTCCGGCCGACCAGCCCGTTATCGCGGCGCTTCAGCAGGGGACGGTGTAACGGCGTATGAAAGTCGTGCTGGATATCGAAACGGTGCAGGCTCCCAGGGAAGAGTGGGCGCGCATCGCAGGACGGCAGCTCGCGTCGGGAGCCGCCACCTTCGACGAAAGCGGCGGCGATTTATTCGCAGTCGGGGAAGCACAGGCACAGCATCGGCTGGATGAGGAACTGTACGAAAAGTCTTCCTTCGACGGCACATTCAGCAAAATCGTCTGCATCGGCCTGCTGGAGTTCACGGATACCTTGGAACCCCGCGGCGCCACCTCCTGGTATGGCGCGAATGAACAGGCGCTCCTGCGCGCGTTCTGGAGCCATCTTGCCCAGTCGCGTCCGTCGCTGTTCATCACCCACAACGGACTCAATTTCGACCTGCCCTTCATCAAGAAACGCTCGATCATCCATCAGGTCAAGCCCACCATGGAGATCAATCTGGCCAAGTTTCGGGTGGAACCGGTCTACGACACCATGGCCATCTGGAGCAATTGGGACAATCGCGGATGGGTCAAGCTGGATGTGCTCGCGCGGGCGCTGAATGTGGAGAGCAAATCGGGGAGCGGGTCGCAGGTGGCGCAAATGTGGGCGGACGGGCAGGGGCGGGAGATCGCCCTCTATTGCCTGCAGGATACCTATGTGACCTATGGGTGTTACTGCCGGATGAATTTCCGGCCGCCGATATCGAGAGAGATTGTGTTGCTGAAACCGGAGCTGATTGATGTGGGCTGAGTTGGGTCCGCGCGGTCAGCGGACCGTGAGCTCAGCCTTGTTGCGGGTCTCGCGTTTGGGTTGTGTCTGCTGAGTGCTTTTCACTGCCCGGAGTTCCTTATCCTTCGTTTCCAACTGCATCCGCATAGATTCTAAATCTCTTCGCAGCGCGCTGATCTTGGCGTCCTTGCGGGCCATGGCGTCCTTCGTGTCCTGCAATTCCTGAAGCGTGTCGTTCAATCGTTCGTCTTCCGCGGGAGACAGGTTTGCCGCCACCTTTTCCATGGATGATGCCGGCGCGGCCGGCTGGATCTTGATCGATGGTTCGGGTGTGACGGCCGTCACAGGTCGCGCGCCCGTGGCCTGGACCGGCTGAGGAGCCTGGGCAGCGGTTGTTGCCGTCATCGGGGCCGGTCCAGGATTTTTGGCAAACTGGCTATAGTCGACCGCAAGAGACTTCATCTGCTGCCGGCCCTGGACAACGGCGGGCAACGCCTGTTCAATCTGCCCGGCGGAGGCCGGATTGATGCTCACGATACGAGCCGGCCGGCCGCTCCCAAACCACGTCGGCCCGGTTTTGGCCAGCGAGCCCTTATGCTCGGTGAGCGTGAGATACATCCGGTCGTTCTTGACATAAAGGGTGCCCGCGGTGGGTTCAGAGCCTGACCCTGCCGATGAGGAGAGCCGGAAAGCGACCACGTATTCGGGTTGCGCTTGGGACAACGCTTGGGCTAGCAGGGGAGCAAGATAACGCACGTCCTCATCGCTGAACACTGTCATCGGCTTGCTGCCATCCACGGGCAGATTCGACAAATCTGTCTGCGCCTCCGCGATCACGACGGCCCGCAACAGGCTGTCGAGCGTGGCGACATCTATGGAGCTCGGATGGGAGGCTTCAAATTCCCAATCGGCAACTTCTTCGAGCCGGACCGAGCCTTGCAGCTGCGCGGCGGCTTGTTGCTGAACGGAGGCGGCGGTCGTAGAACAACCGGCGGCCAAAGATCCCATCAGGGTTAATCCGAGGAGTCCGGAGTTCAGGGTTTGTGTCAGGGAGAAGCGGGAGCCGTGAATCAGCATGGCGGTCTTCCTTCTCGGCTGGTCGAGGCGGTCACGAACGGGGCGGCGCGGCTTTTCAGAGAGAACGCGAAGCGACAGATCGGGATTACCAGAGGCCCAGGCCCATCATCACCACCCCGAGAGCCATCCATCCGAAGACTCCGACCGCGATGATGGTTTCCAGGCTGATCCCCTTAGGGGCTTCTTCTACGTGGGTCTGGCTGATGTCTTTCTTCATGATGCGACGTCCTCTGGCGCGGTCGGTGGTGGATGATCCCGGGTGTTTGTGGTTGCCAGAGTGGACCAAGCAAAGGCTATGCCCTGTTTCCATAGACTTCGGAAGCCGGTTGTCCCGCTTCCATTCAATCGCTGCGTGCGACCGATGTTGTCGGGCGGTGTGGCGCCACGCGCCGAATAGGAAAGCCTAAGCTATTGATGTTTCAAGGCAGTGAATAGGCTCCGTTGAAAGGCACGAGGTGGTGTGCCGATGAGAGGGACTGAAAGGCACGCACATTCGATAGCTGCAAAAGCTTCTTGCTTTTGTCAGTCTGACGAAGGCGAGCGTCTAAAATTTGGCAACGAATGTTCAGGAGCGGGCAACAATGTTCGCTCCACTCGGCAAAAGGCGGTCTTTCTTCTCTGCGACGAGCGCCCGTCGTCGCGCGTGGCGGCCAAACGAAACCTGCCATTCGATGGTGAACGACTCGGAAACGATTCACGGGAGGGTGGCACCGGGCTCGCGCCGTCCTATGAGCACGGCGGCGCTTCCATCGAGAATGGCGACCGGTTGAATGCTTCCCAGCAAGGCTGGCGCGTCGCTTTTGTTCCAAATGACGTAGATCCCTGTATCAGTTCGCCCCATCCATTGATCTGCGGAGCGTTTGGAGTCGCCTTCCACCATGACAGGGAGGGTCTCGCCGATCAATTCCCGATTGAGACGCGCCGTCACCGGGCGTTGCAGGTCCACGAGGCGGCTGACTCGTTCACCTTTGACGGTCTCCGGCACATCGTCCGGGAACTTTCGCGCCGCGATGGTATTTTTGCGCTCCGAATATTTGAAGACGTAGGCGGAGTGATACTGCACTTCCTCGACGACACGATAGGTGTCCAGAAACTCTTCTTCGCTTTCAGAACAGAAGCCGCAGATAATATCGGTGGTGAGGGCGATTCCGGGATGCCGGCGGCGGATGGTTGCGGCCAGGTCGAGGTATTCTTTCCGGCTGTAGGTCCGATTCATCAGTTCCAGAATGCGGTCGTTGCCGGACTGCAAGGGCAGGTGAATGTGCTTGCAGATATGCGGATGGCCGGCCACGGCATCCAGGAGGGCTGCGGGAAAATCTTTGGGATGCGGGGATGTGAACCGGACCCGCTGAACGCCCGGCACTTCGGCCACCGCAAGGATCAGGCGGGCGAAGTCCCAGCCGTCATACCGGTAGGAGTTCACGTTTTGGCCGAGCAGCGTGATCTGGGTATGGCCGGCGTCCACCGATACCTCCACTTCGCGCAGGATACCCTCGGGATCCCGTGAGCGCTCGCGGCCGCGCGTGTAGGGGACCACGCAAAAACTGCAGAAATTGTCGCAGCCCCGCATGATGGCGATCCAGGCATTGCAGCCGCCGTCGCGTTCGGGAAGAATGTCGTCGTAGGTTTCGTATTCCGACAGGTCGACGGCCAGCCCCCGGCGCGTCAATCCCTGTTCTTCGGCATTCAACGCGTTGGTCAGGAGCCCCGGCAACTGCCGGTATCCGTCCGGTCCTACCAGCACGTCCACGAGCGGCTGTTTCTCCGTCAGTTCTTCTTTGAGATTTTGCGCCATGCACCCCAGCACACCGACGACCAGCGGCCGTTGTTCCTTCACCGCCTTGAGTTCCGCCAGATGCCCATAGACCTTATTGTGGGCGTTTTCGCGAATGGCGCAGGTGTTCATCAGCATGACGTCGGCGCGCTCGCGATCTTCGGTGAATTCGAACCCCGCTTTGCGGAGCAAGGTCCTGACGAGTTCGGAATCGTACTCGTTCATCTGGCAGCCGAAGGTTTCGATATGTACGGTATGGGGCTTGTTGGGTTGTGTCATAGCAGTGGCTTACGTGCGGGCGCGACGGGAGGAGAGTCCAGGTGACCATAGGCCAACCCGTCCATAATGCCGGTAATGGTGACAGGGTGAATAGAGCCGGCTGCGACCGTATCGGCCTGGACAGCTACTCGGGTGAAGTTCGCCGTTGTGCCCGTACGGAAGCCGTTGCGTTCTCCCTGTTCGAACAGCACCGGGACGGTGCGGCCGATGTGCCGTTGATAAAACGCGAGCGTCTTGATTCGAGACAACTCCGCGAGGACCTTGCTCCGTTCCCGGATCACAGCAGGCGGGATGTGGGATTCGAGGCGAGCCGCCGCTGTCCCCGGACGGGACGAATAACTGAACACATGGAAATAGGAGAAGGGGAGCCGCCCGGCAATACGCATCGTGTTCGTGAATGCCTGCTCATCCTCGCCGGGAAACCCGACCATGAGATCGGTTCCCAAGCCGAGATCCGGCATAAGCGCCATCGCCTGCTCGACCAATGTCTCATACTCCTGCGCGCCATACCGCCGGTTCATGGCCTGTAGGATTCCGTCGTCGCCGCTCTGTAGCGGGAGGTGCAGGTAATGGCAGAGCTTGGTCGAGGCGGTCATGTGCTGCAAGAGCCGGATGGGCAGCGTGGTCGGTTCAATAGAGGAAATCCTGATCCGGACGACCTCGGGAATAGTTTCAAGCTCTTGTAGCAGATCAACCAGGTCCATCCCTTGATGGGAATACTGGCCGATGTTCACGCCGGTGAGCACCAGTTCGCGATAACCGCGGGCGGCAAGTTCGCGCGCTTCCCGTAAGACATCCGTGGCGACCCGGCTTCGCTCGCGCCCGCGGGCAAAGGGAATGAGACAGAAGCTGCACATGAAGTCGCATCCATCCTGAACCTTGAGCAGCGCCCTGGTGGAGTCGGAATAGGCGGTACCAGGCAGGACGAAGTCTTCACGGTCGATGGTGCGGCTATGGCGGAGTTCCGGCTCCGGCTGTTTTCGCAGTTGAGTCGGGGACGGGAGGTAGTCCGGCAGGTTCATCTTGAACTGTGTGCCGACGATCAGGTCGATGCCTGGCACCGTCTGTAATTGCGCAGCGCCAGTCTGGGCATAGCAGCCCGTGACCGCCACAAAGGCGTGGGGCGAGTGGCGCAACGTTTTACGGACGGCGTAGCGGCAATCTTTTTCGGCATTTTCCGTCACTGAGCACGTATTGAGCACGAGCAGGTCTGTTTCCTCGCCATACTCGACCAACCGGTACCCTTGGCGTGTCAGGCGATCGCCCAACATGGCGGTTTCCGACTGGCTCAGGCGGCAGCCCAATGTATGGAGTGATGCGCGCGGCATGGTGGAAGACATCGTCCGCGATTATAAGAGGAGGCGCATGAGATCAGCAAGGTGACAGTGGCGCGAAAAAGTCAGGCGAGCGCTTGAACGGTCTGGACACGGGTGGTAGCATAACTCACCCGTTGTGTAGGCTGTGGTGTCAATCGGATTTTATGGACTATGACGAACTTCCGCATAGCCGCGAGTGTGATTGTGCTCCTGTCTGTTCTGCTTCCGACTGCTCCCGGTTGGTCCATGGAACCCCTTCCGCTTGAGCCGGATCTGAACAGCCGTCTCGATGAACTCTACGATCATGAGTCGAGAATGTTCATCATGCTCTATTCATTGCATGGTGACGGAAAGGTCGACTACGTGACGGGGCGCTTGGTGCAGGAATATACGCGGAGCAATTACGGCAATCCGGTGTATTATACCGAGCAATTTCCCCTGTTTTATTGGTGGAACCACACGATGTTCAACGACCCGGATCAGGACGGGGTGAACGGGAACGAGCGGGTCTACCAGGAAGACGTCGAGTTCGACATTGCGCGGTATAAGCCCTGTGTGTTCAACGGCCAACCCTGCTAGCCCAGACGGTTCAGAAAACCCGCCAACGGCGTTCTCGCTACGTGCAGATCCTCAACGTACCACAGGGGTACGCCTAGGCCCTCCACTCGCTGCGGCCTTGCTGGACGGCTTTTCTGAACCGCCTGGCGCGCTGATGACTTTCATTTTCCGATTCTTGCTCGCCTTGTAAGTACTCCACGTGTCTCAAGTCTCGTCCGATCATTCAAACACCAGCACTTGGCATGGCGCGCGGTGGAGTACGGCATGGGAGACACTTCCCAGGACGAACCGAGTCACGCCCTGCCTGGCACGCGACCCGACCATGATCAGATCCACACCCAATTTTTCCGCTTCATGCAGAATCATAGTGAGGGGCGTCCCTAGCACACTCGCACAGCGGGTCGTATAACCCTGTGTGCGCAGGGTGCCCCCCACATCCTCCACGAATTCCCTGGCATGACGAAGCGCTTGCGCCTCCAGTTTTTCGGCGGCGGAATCGTCCACAGGCCAGGGTGGACGCGTGGGCGGGAGCACGGCGAGGAGGTTCACATTCACCGGCTCCTGAAAGGGTTGTTTTGCGAGAAAACGCAGCGCCGCCTCGGCGTCGGACGGCCCCTGCAGCGGCAGAAGGATATGCTTCAACTGGCGGAGCGACCCGTGGAGGACTAATTTGGCGCAGGGAGCCATGCTCAACACGCGATGGGAGACGCTGCCGAGCAGCCGTTCCTTTACCGGTCCCAGGCCTCTGGCTCCCATGATGATCAGATCCGCATGGCACGTGTGAGCCGCAGCCACAATATGCTCCGCCGGTGACCCCACTTTCAGCAGCTTGGTGACGGGCCCGCTGTGAAGAGGGAGGAGCGATTGAATCCGCGTCAGCAGCTGCTCGCCGTCTTCTTTCATGCTGCGTTCCAATTGTGCGTACAGTTCTTGGGCCACCTCGGGAATCATCATGGGGTAGGCCGGGCGCGGCGCATCAACCACATGGAGGAGTGTCAGCTCATCCGCACGGCGGAGATACTTGAGCGCCCGCACGGCTTCATAGGATTGATCGGACCCATCGACTGCGAGGAGCGTGTTCATTACAGAAACTCCTTTGTTCGGTGCGGTGTCGGATGGAGATACCGAAGAAACCAGTCGAGCGCTGCTTGAGCGACGTGCTCCAGGGCGCCCGGTTCCTCGAAGAGATGCGTGGCTCCGGGGATGATCGTGAGTTGTTTCGGACAGGTGAGCTTTGCGAGCGCCTCTTCGTTCATGCCGACGACCGGGCCATCGTCGCCGCCGACGAGCAACAGGGTCGGCGCCGTGACGCGGCTCAGGTAGGGGCCGGCGAGATCGGGACGACCGCCGCGCGACACGACGGCCCCGACCGCCTGAGGTTGACGAGCCGCCGCTTGCAAGGCGGCCCCGGCTCCGGTGCTGGCGCCGAAATATCCTCCGGGGAGTCCCTTGGTGCGGGCATGCGTCTGTAACCAGCTCCGGGCAAGGAGCAACCGATCCGCCAGGAGATCGATGTCGAAGACCTTCCGCCGGTCGTCCGCCTCGTCGGGCGACAGCAGATCTAACAGCAATGTTGCAAAGCCGCCTGTTTCCAAGACGCGAGCCACGAATTGGTTGCGCGGGCTGAAGCGTCCGCTGCCGCTGCCATGGGCAAAGGCAATGACACCCTTCGGCTGTTCGGGGAGTCCAAGGAGCCCGTCGAGTGCGACTCCATCCCCGGTGATCGTGATCTGAAAAATGTGCTCCATCCTCACACGTGTCGAATGACGTTCTCAGGTTCTTTCGAAGGGTCAATGGCATTCCGTCGGACAGAAGAAAATCAAATACACTGCGACGGCCGTGCCGAGAAGCAACGCCCCAACCAACAGCCACGACGCGCGCGACATGATGCCTTCCTTTCGAAGAGTGGTTGAGCAAGAGGAATGCCATTGCAGTGGCGCAGGCGTGTCGGTTCTGCGTACCGGCGGACCTGGCGTCGTCCTGTCCAGGGCGGAAACGGCGAGCGTTGATTCCCGGCCGATCTTTCATCAAAGATCACCATTCTGTAATCTGTGGCGTTCCGCTACAGGGAGGAGGGGGAGCCTGTAGCAGGACACCACCGCGCGGGTACCGGCACTGATGGGGTTCCCCTGAGGGCGCAGAATTCACGGGTAATCTTGATGATTTCGCTAAGCTTGCGCGTTCTTGTTGATGGCATCGGGCTTGCTGATGTCCTGGCAGGAAGGGATGGTAGAGGGTTGATGGCCGACCGGTTATTCACAAAAATTCTTGTCCCGGTGGATTTCTCAGCCTGCTCCGAAGAAGCCTTCCGGATTGCCTTGTCATTCGCGCGGTCGTATCAGGCGGAGGTGCTGTTGCTCCATGTCGTCGATACTAAGAGTCTGGATGCCCTGAACCGTCTCGGGTTGGCGCCTGCCATCGAGGCCGCGAAGCAGAAAAAGCAGCTGCACCACTATGCTCGATTGAAAGCCCGCCAATTACTAGCTTGGGATGAGGCGAAGGGAGTGACGATCAAACGGCTGCTGGCCGACGGCTGTCCCTTTGAGGAAATTGCGAGGATGGCGCGGGTGGAGGGAGTTGATTTGGTCGTCATGGGCAGTTATGGAGGAGCGGTGGGCGGTGTCGAAAAGATTTTTTTCGGCACAACGGCGGAGAAGGTCGTCCGGACGGCCGGTTGTCCGGTCTTGACGGTTCCGCTGCCTGTCAAGCGGGTGAAGGCACGAACAGGGAAAAGTTCATCATAATGTTCTTCATAAGGAGGCATCGTTATGGGTTTGAAGCAGAGGCCGGCGGTTCTGAGCGGAGGGCGGGTCTGGTTGGCATGCTGTTTTGTTCTGGCGCTGTGTTCGCAGGGGGGAGCTCAGGCGGAGCAACGAATTGAGGTGGCGATCAAGGATTTTGCCTTTGTCACGAAACAGCTGCCCCTCCGGCTGGGGGTGGCCACAGTGATTACCATCACCAATGAGGATCAGGAACGCCATGATTTCGGTTCGACCATGTTCGAAGGCCTCCCGACGCGGGTCGAGTCCGGCGGCATTGTGTCCTATGGCAGGGGCATCGGCGGGCTGTTTCTGGACGGAAAAAAATCGGCGGTCATTCGATTTGTCATGGAGCGGCCGGGGCGGCACGAATTCCGTTGTTCGATCCATCAGAACATGAAGGGAGAATTGTTGCTCTTGAATGTGGAGGCGGCGTAAGCCATGGCGCCTCTGATGAAGCAGGTGCTATTCGCCACCGATTTTTCGGCCTGCGCCGATCGAGCCATGGGTTATGCCCTGGCCCTGGCCGGGGCTTGGAAGGCCGAACTCGCGGTGGTGACCGTGCTGGAACTTTATCCGGGGATGGATCCGGACTACACGGTCAATAAAATGTATCTGGACCATTTGCGGGCCGAGGCGAATCGTCACCTGGTCGCCGTCCAGGCGCGAGCCAAGGCGGCCGGTCAACCGATCACGACGCGGATCGAAGTCGGCATTCCCAGCCAGGCGCTTCAAACCGTCGCCCAGACCATCAACGCGGACCTCCTGGTGGTAGGCACCCACGGCCGCACGGGATTGGACCATGTGTTGATCGGCAGCACTGCGGAGCGGGTCGTACGCGTGTCCCCCTGTCCGGTCTTGGCGGTCAAGGCAGACAAGGACGGGGCCGGGGCGGTGGCGACGACGGCCATCAAGCGGATCGTGGTTCCGATTGATCTCTCGACCTGTTCGCTGGACGCGTTGGAGTATGCCGTGCAATTTGCGAAACCGCTCGGGGCGGCGCTGACCATTCTCCATGCGATGGAACCAGTTGCCTACGGGTTGGATTTCAGCTTAAGCCACGCGAAGGAGTGGAAGGAGCAGCGGGACTATCTGGAGAAGCGTTTGAATTTGTTGTCCGCCTGCGTGACAGCCCACGGTATCCAGGCCGATCATGTGCTCAAACCGGGGCTGCCGGCGGATTCGATCGCCTCCTATGCCACACAGCAGGGGTTCGATTTGATGATCATGGGCACGCATGGACGGCGGGGCATCTCCCACGTGCTGCTCGGCAGTATTGCCGGCGCCATGTTGCGGCATGCGCCCTGTCCGGTCCTGACGGTCCGCCAGTTCAATTTCGGCGCGACCCATGAGCGTGTCGTGCCGCTGGGAAACGCGTGATACGTCCACCTTTCCGGAAGGAGTCCTCCTATGAAGCCCAAGATGAAGCTATCGTCGGCTGTCACCGCGACTTCCCCGAGAACAGGCCGGCCTCCCGCCAATGCGATCGAGCTGCCTGACGGGATGTGGGACCGCATTTCACAGAAGGCGTACGAGCTGTGGAAGGAGCGGGGATCACGCGACGGGTACGCGTTGCAGGATTGGCTGGATGCGGAAGTGGCCGTCATGGAGGAGGTTCATGAAGCTCGCGAATGAACGGGTCGCCGGGCGTTCGGCGTTGGTCAACAAGGATCTTGCTCATCTCCTGTCGCGGCTCGATCGGTTGTCCGTCTCGCCGGGCTTCGCGCTGCAGCGCCGGATCGCCTTCGAACGGGCGTTGCAAGTGTATGCCGAACTGGGAAGCCAGTCGCCGTTGCCCCCCTTGCGGGAAGAGGTCGAATTGGCGGATCTCCTGCTCTATGCCGACTTTTATCCGGAAGACGGGCAACTGACCCTCATCGAACAATTGCGCGACGTGATCACGGAACACATCTCGGAAGAGGAGCGGGCGTGGCTTGATCCGCTCAAACATTCCTATCTGGATCTGGTTGAGGTCCTCCCGCTTCAGTCCGGGGCGGCGCGGCGAAGGCTGCGGTCGATGGGCAACGGCCGGTTGTACGACATACCGGCGGAGAGTCTGGACCTGGACGCTGAAACCGGGCAGGTGCTGTTCACGCGTCTGGTGCGCGAACCGGGCGATCCGGAAAGCACCCTGGCGGTACCGGCAGGGCCGATGTTGGTGCTGACGAGCCGGGATGCGCAGGCGCTTTATGAGACGACTGCTGAAGAACGGCGCGAGATGGAAGTGGTCGGAGGATCGTTTGAACTCGGCGACTGGCCGGAATTTGCCAAGCGGTTCGGGCATCTCCTGCTGAAGAATTTTGCACGTATGCGGTTGGGCGCTCTGTTGGAGGCGGTGAGCGAAATTCGCTATCGGACCGCAGCGGGTGCGCCGTATTTCTACGTCATGGCCCTGTACGAACATCACGAATTCACCTTCATTGCCGGGGGAATGACGGAGTTGGAAGGCTGGACGGAGGATGTGCTGCCGCAACCGGAGGGAACCACCGGATCGGGGAAACGTCGTCGCTTCATCCAACGCGCGAAAACGGAGACATCGGCAGATGAAGCCCGGGCACGGGTGACGGTGACGGCGACGGAACTGTTCCTGGAGTGTGATTCTCAGGCGCGATTGGACGGGATCAAGCATAGCCTGGCGGCAACCTTCGGGTATTCGCTGCATTTTCGGGGAGAAATCGTACAGCCGCCGGCACGGCAGGTCACGAAGGACCAGTTGTCCGGGAGCGAACCGCTGACGGTGGTGGTGACCGGTGAAGAAGATCGAGCCTTGCTGAAGGCGTTCCTGCAAACCGTCTATCTGGAATGGGCAGACCGGGAGTCTCCGGCTCTGGGCGGGGAAACTCCACGGCATGCCGCCAGGACTCCGGCCGGACGCGATCGGGTGGCCGGTCTCATCGATGAGATGGAACGGTGTGATTTCGGCCTCCTGCGCGGCGGCCTGGCCGCCTTCGAGTACAACACCTTGCGAGCGCATGTCGGCCTCTGCTGATGTCAGGCGTGAACGATGAGCGACGATCAACGAGAGACGGAAGACGATCTTGCTCTGCATGAGCAGGTCGAGCAGATTCTCCGGCAGGTCAGGAATGAGCCGCCCAATATTCTGAAGACCCTGCTAGCCATTCAGGACCAGGTCGGACATGTGCCCGTAGACGCCATTCCCGACATCGCGCACAGTCTGCGCACAAGCACCGCACAGATCGCCGGAGTGCTGTCCTATTATCCCGAGTTGCGGGTGAGCGCTCCGGGCCGCCATCTCATCCGCATCTGCATGGGAGAATCCTGTTATGCGAACGGGTGTAGCCGTGTCTTGCGGGAACTACAGAATTATCTTCGCGCCGACGTGGGCGAAACGACGCCGGGAGCGAAATTTACGCTCGCTACCATGTCATGCGCCGGGAACTGCGCCGTCTCTCCGACGGTGCTGATCGGCCGGGACCTCTACGGTCGTGTGTTGCCGTCCCAGGTGGAGAGCATGCTGGAACGATACCGGTAACATGAGCAGCGCGACGCGATTGTATCTTTCCAACGACACGTCCGCCAGGGCAGCCGGAGCCGGCTTGCTAGCGGACGCTTGGGCCGACCGTCCCGAGGTACAACTCATCCGCCTCTCCTCGCGAGGAGCGTTTTTTCTCGAACCGATGGTGGAACGCGACGGTCCCGATGGGCGGATGGCCTGGTTCAATGTCACGCCGGACGATCTGCCGTCCATCCTCTCCGGTATCGGCGGCGTACCGGTCAGGTCCATTCCCTTCCTCGCCAATCAGACCCGCTATACCTTTGCCAATTTCGGGGAGACAGAGCCCTTGGCCCTAGATGAATACCAGGCGCACGGCGGCCTGGCCGGGCTGGAGGCGGCGTTCCGGCTTACTCCCGATGCGATTATCGAAGAGCTGCGCGTCTCGCAGTTGCGAGGCCGCGGCGGGGCGGCTTTTCCCGTCTGGAACAAATGGAAGGTGGCGCAACAGACTAAGGCCCTAGAAAAATATGTCGTGGCCAACGCCGATGAAGGCGATGCCGGAACCTACTGCGACCGGATGATTCTGGAAGGGGATCCGTTTCGACTGCTGGAAGGCATGTTGATCTGCGCCCGAGCCATCGGCGCGAGCCGCGGCTATGTGTATTGCCGGCAGGAATATCCGGCGGCAGCGGCCACTTTGCGCGCCGCTATCCAAAAAGCCGATGAAGCGGAGTTATTGGAATTGGACGGCGAACCGTTTCCGATCGAGGTGGTGGAGGGGGCCGGGTCCTATGTTTGCGGAGAAGAGACGGCGCTCCTGGAATCTCTGGAGGGCAAGCGGGGCGTCGTACGCGCCAGGCCTCCGTATCCGGCACAGGCCGGGTTGTACGGGCGGCCGACTATCGTGAGCAATGTGCTGACCTTTGCAACGATTCCGAATATTGTGTCTCGTGGCGGTGCCTGGCATGCCTCACTCGGCACGGAACAGTCGCGCGGCACGATCGCCTTGCAGTTGGGCGGGCGGGTGAAACATCCGGGATTGGTGGAGGTGCCGTTCGGGCTGAGTCTGCGTCAGGTGTTGGACCAGTTCGGCGGCGGGATGGCACCAGGTTCGCGGTTCAAGGCGGTGCAGGTCGGCGGGCCGCTCGGCAGTCTTTTTCCCGCCACCGGGCTGGATCTGCCGATTTGTTACGACGCATTTGCCAAGGCTGGCGCGGTCCTGGGGCATGGCGGGATTGTGGTCTACGACCATGAAACCGACATGGTGGACCTGGCGCGGCACTTCATGGCCTTCACCGCCGATGAATCCTGCGGCAAGTGCACGCCCTGCCGTATCGGGTCGGTGCGGGGGCGCGAGATTCTCGAACGAATCCAGGCGGGCAGTGGCACGATGGATGACCTCCGGCTGCTGGATGACTTGGGCGAAACCATGAAACTCACCAGCCTCTGCGCCCTCGGCGGGCGCGCACCCTATCCGGTGCTCACGGCGATCGAACATTTCTCTGGCGAGTTTCGAAACAAGCTGAGGATGTGAGGCGTTGTTCGTGAAATGTGAAACGTATCTGTGAATCGCTGCGCAAGAGATACGAGAGACGAACAACGAGATATGGAGCTACCCAGGTGAAGCTGGAAATTAATGGGCGTCTGGTGCTGGCGTCGCCGGGCGACACGATTTACGGCGCGGCGAAAAAGGCCGGGATTGCCATTCCCGGGCTCTGTTCGTCGGACCATTTGGCTCCGTTCGGCGCCTGTCGCCTCTGCCTCTGCGAGGTTGATGGCCAGAATGGCTTGCCTGCGTCCTGCACGACTCCGGTGCGGGAGGGCATGGTGGTCCGCACGGAGAGCGAGCGGCTCACTCGTTTGAGGAAACACCTTGTTGAACTGTATCTATCCGAGCAGCCGGCAGGGGATCGAGTACCGGAGGCCTTGCAGCGTTTGGCCGAGTCGGTGGGATTGAATCAGATCCGTTATCCGCAGCCTGCCGGAAGAGCGAACATCGTCGATCGATCCAATCCGTTTTTTGTGTTTGATAATGCCGGCTGTATTTCATGTGCCCGTTGCGTGCGGGCTTGCGATGAGATTCAAGGCACGCATGCCCTGACGATGGTATATCGCGGCTTCGCCAGCCGGCCGACGGCAGGGGCGGCGGCGTTGACCGGAGAGGCGGCGGGGTTTGCCTCGTCGAACTGTGTCTCCTGCGGGGCCTGCGTGAAGGAATGTCCGACGGGCGCCCTCATCGAAAACACGGTGCTTGAAGAGGGGGCGCCGGTTCAGGCTGTCCGTACCACCTGCGCCTATTGCGGCGTCGGTTGCACCTTTGACGCCGGTGTGCGGAACGGGCGGGTGGTCCGGATGCTGCCGTCTGACGATGGGCCTTCGAATCACGGCCACGCCTGCATGAAGGGACGCTTCGGGTGGACATACAACTATGCGCCGGATCGGCTCCGCGCGCCGTTGCTCAGGCAGGGCGACAGGTGGGTGGAAATCTCCTGGTCCAGAGCCCTCGATCGGGTTGCCGAGGAATGGAGCCGGGTCAAGGAGACTCACGGACCGGATGCCCTGGCGACGATCTCCTCCAGCCGCGGCACCAATGAAGAAAATTACCTCTTCGGCAAATTCATGCGTTGCGTGATCGGCAGCAACCATATCGACAACTGCGCGCGGGTGTGCCACAGCGCCACCGTGACCGGCATGATGGAGACACTCGGCGCATCGGCGGCGACCAACTCGATTCGTGATTTGGCCCTGGCAAAGCTGATCCTGGTGGTTGGAGCCAATCCCACCGAATCCCATCCGGTGCTCGGCGCGCGTATTAAGCAGGCCGTGCGTCGCGGGGTGCCGTTGATCGTGGTTGATCCGCGGCGTACCGAACTTGCCCGCCTGGCCGACCTTCATCTCCAGCTGCACCCGGGGACCAACGTGGCCCTGTTGAATGGCATGGGGCATGTCATCGCCAAGGAACATCTGACCGATGCGGCCTTCGTGCGTGACCGGACGGAAGGCTTCGAGGAATGGCTGAACGTGGTCGAGGATTGTACTCCCGCGAGGACGTCCAAGCTGACCGGCGTGCCGGCTCATCTTATTGCTGAAGCCGCGCGCCGGTATGCTACCAGCGGCGGTTCTATGGCGGTGCATGGTCTGGGCATGACCGAACATCGTTGGGGCAGTCACGGGGTGATGGCGCTGGTGAATCTGGCGTTGGCGACCGGCAACATCGGCAAACCGGGCGCCGGTATCAATCCCCTGCGCGGGCAGAACAATGTACAAGGTGCGTCCGATGTCGGCTGCCTGCCCACCTTCTTTGCCGGATATCAGCCCCTCACCGATCCGGGACTTGCCGCGGCGCACTTGGCGGTCACAGGGCGGCCTTTACCGACGGCACGGGGCATGAAGACGCCGGACATGTGGGAGGCCGCACTGGCGGGAACGCTCAAGAGTCTGTGGATCATCGGGTATGACGTGGCCCAGACCGATCCCAACCTGAAAAAAGTCCGCGCGGCGCTCAAGAGTCTGGATTTCCTCATCGTCCAGGATCTCTTCCTCAGCGAAACGGCCAAGCTGGCGCGTCTCGTCATTCCCGGGGCTTCATTTCTGGAAAAGGACGGGACGTTCACGAACCTCGAGCGCCGCCTCCAACGCATCAGAAAGGCGGTGGAACCGCCCGACGGAGTATTGCCGGATTGGCAGGTGGTGTGTGAGGTGTCAGCGCGGATGGGCTACCCGATGCAGTATTCCCACCCCTCGGCGATCATGGATGAGATTGCCCAGCTGGCGCCGCTATTTGCCGGAGTGTCGTTTGATCGACTGGATGCGCCGGAGGGTTTGCAGTGGCCGGTGCCTTCCCATGAACACCCGGGCACATCGTTGATGCACGCAGAGTCGTTTCCAAAAGGAAAGGCGAGGTTTGTGGCGGTGGATTATTTGCCCCCGGGCGAGGCGCCGAGCGAGGCCTACCCGCTGGTGTTGATCACCGGCCGTGTCTTGCAGCATTACAATTGTGGCGCGCAGACCAGGCGAACGGAGATCATGCAGGTGGTTGATACCGATGTCTTGGAAATCCATGCCATTGATGCGGGCAGGCTGGAGCTTCGTGATGGCGACTTGGTGAAGCTGATCAGCGCGCGCGGGGAGGCCAGGCTTCCCGTGATGATCAGCGAGCGTGTCCAACCGGGAGAGTTGTTCACAAGTTTTCACTTCCCCGATACGGACCTGAACGTGTTGCTGTCCTCCAGTGCCGATGAAAGTTCCAAGTGCCCTGAGTATAAGGTTTCAACGGTGCGGATTGAAAAAGTGCTGACAACCGCGACGCCGAGTCCCTCCATGCACGTGATGTTGATCACATGACGGCCGATCCGTCCAATCCTGCAACCGCTTCCGTTGCCGATGCCTATCCGCCGCCGGAGATCGCGGCGCGTGTGTGCAAGGTTGGCTTGGCCAAGGTGAACACGGCAGTGCCGACGCTGGTGGCCTTGGCCGTGTTGGCCGGCGCGTTTATTTCGTTGGGCGCCTTGTTTTACACCGTCACGATCACGGAGGGAAAAGATGGCCCCACATTGCCGTTCGGATTGTCACGCCTGGCCGGGGGGATGACGTTTAGTTTGGGACTGGTCTTGGTGGTCGTCGGCGGGGCGGAACTCTTCACCGGAAACAATTTGATTGCGATGGCCTGGGCTGCCGGCTGTGTGCAGACGCGCCAGGTGGTGAGGAATTGGATCTGGGTCTATCTCGGGAACCTGCTCGGGGCCGGCGGAACGGCGGTATTGGTGCTCCTCGCCGGAGTACACACGCTGGGGGATGGGGTGGTCGGCGAGACAATGGTGCGCATCGCGCGCGGCAAGATTGCCCTCGATCCGCTGTCCGCGTTTGCCCGCGGCATTTTGTGCAATGTCCTCGTGTGTCTCGCGGTCTGGTTGTGTATGGGCGCGAGGAGCGTGGCGGACAAAATTCTTGCGATTGTGTTTCCCATCAGCGCCTTCGTCGCCTGTGGCTTCGAACATTCCGTGGCGAATATGTTCTTTCTACCGCTAGGAATGGCCTTGGCGGCTGGAAGCGCGGCGCCGCTGTCACTGGCCGGCGCGGCGGGCAATCTCCTGCTGGTCACCCTGGGCAATATCATCGGCGGGACGGTCCTGGTGGCGCTTGTCTACTGGTTCATCTACCTGAGGACCGGTTCCCAATCTCAATGACTGGAGTACTGGGATAACCGGCGCAGTATTTGCGCAGGCCGCGATAGCTCAACGGGCGTCCAATCCTTCTTTGATGGCCTTTGCGACGTCACCGCATTCCGTCACGACTTCGACGCGGTATTGCGGGCCGGGGCTCCGTGGCGCCCTGTTGGCGACGCAGGATTCGAAGTCCTTGATAGCGCTGTTTTCGAAGGTACGGCTCCAGATCTCGGAGACGCGCGTGCGTTCATCCTGCTGATGCTGATCGAGCGCCAGCCAGCCGACCAATGCGATCCCGGCTACCAATAACGTCATGCCGAGCAGCTTGACCGGTTTGCTGCGCAATACCTTGAGGAGAATATACAGGGCCGCTCCACCCACCAGGAGTGCCGCCACGATGGCTATCCCCATTTCCGTCGGCGACAGTTCGAGGTACCGGGAATTCCACGTGAGGCCTAGGTTTGTCACGTTCATCTGATCCCTCTCCCTTTGGCTACTTATACCAGGTCAGCTTTACAAAAGCCTCCCCTGATTCATGCTGATGGAAGTTCGCCGGTGAAGGACAGTTATGCGCCGCGCGATTCCAGCCTCCGCTCAGGACAGCGGCACACCGGAATGTTCCCGACCGGCACAGAGAGATTCACGATTCTGATGCCGTCAACGCATTGGGCAATGGTATGCTGCACCTCGTAAACGACCCGGCTTTTTGACCGCATGAATCATTCATCCATTCGCGCCTATCTGACTCCACGCCTCGGCATCATGCTGCCCCTGGGTTTTGCTTCCGGGTTGCCGCTGGCCCTCACGGGCGGGACGTTGCAAGCCTGGCTGACCGAAGCGGGGCTGGACCTGACGACGATTGGATTGTTCGCCTACGTCGGTCTGCCCTATACGCTGAAATTTCTCTGGGCTCCGGTGATGGATCGGATCGTTCCCCCCTGGCTCGGGCGCAGGCGCGGCTGGATGATCGTGACTCAAACCGGTCTCGCAGTCGCGCTGACGCTTATGGCCTTGATCGGACCCGCAGAAGGCGCGCAGGTGTTCGCGGCCTTGGCTCTGGCGGTCGCCTTCCTTTCCGCCTCGCAAGACATTGTCTTTGATGCCTATCGGACCGATGTCCTGAAACCGGAGGAACGAGGCCTGGGGGCGGCGACCTGGGTGATGGGATATCGCATCGCCATGATCGCGTCCGGATCCTTGGCGCTGATTCTGGCGTCTCGCTTGAACTGGCCGGCGGCCTATCTCTGCATGGCAGGCTTGATGGCCTTGGGCATCCTCACCATCTTCATGAGTCCCGAACCGGAGAACGCGCAGGCGGCGCCGCACTCGATGGCGGAAGCGGTGTGGGGTCCGTTGACGGAATTTCTTGCACGCCCGATGGCGCTAGCGTTACTGGGACTGATCGTGCTCTATAAACTGGGCGACGCCTTTGCCGGCGCCTTAACGACGTCGTTTCTGCTGCGAGGCGTGCAGTTTTCGTCGGAGGATATCGGCGTGGTTCGCGCGTTCGGGATGGGAGCGACCATTCTGGGCGCGTTTATCGGCGGCAGCTTGATGCCGCGGCTGGGGCTGTTCCGTTCACTCTTTGTGTTTGGGATACTGCAGGCGCTCTCGAACCTGACATTCATGTGGCTGGCCTGGGCCGGGAAGAGTTATGCGGTGATGGCCCTGGCGGTCGGAGTGGAAAACCTTACTGGAGGAATGGGCACCGCTGCCTTCGTGGCGCTGGTCATGTCGCTCTGCAACCACCGCTACACGGCGACTCAGTTTGCGCTGCTCTCGTCCGTTGAAGCGCTCGGCCGCGTGTTTCTCGGCTGGCCGGCGGCGAAACTGGTGGGGTTGGCCGGGTGGGGCCCGTTTTTCTTTGTGACCTTCCTCGCTGCATTACCGGGTCTATGGTTGCTGTGGATTCTTCGCAAGCCTGTCGCAGAGCATACAGAGGTGAATGCGGAAAGGGGAGAGGCCGAGACTTCCTGCTAAATGTTGGCGAATATCGGGCACTCCACATCCGATGGTCCGCCGGGTGCAATTGAACCCGGGACTTAACATATGTACACTGTATGCATGGGTGATATTCGGTTTGAGTGGGATGAAAAAAAGAATCGGCAAAATATTCGGAAGCACGGTGTCTCGTTCGAGGAGGCGCAGTCGGTATTTCTCGACGACCACGCGAAGCGGTTCTACGATCCGGATCATTCGGAGGAGGATCGATTTCTTATGCTGGGCCTGAGTTTCACGCTACGAATCCTGGTCGTGTGTCACTGCTATCGTGAACGAGACGACGTTATTCGCATCATCTCGGCCAGAAAAGCGACACGGCAGGAGGGGAAGCATTATGAGAGGTGACATATGAGGGCGGAATATGATTTCTCAAAGATGAAGGGGCAGCGCAATCCGTACCGCGGGCGGTTGAAGCAACCCATTACGATTCGATTGGATAAAACGACCGTGGCCTATTTCAAAGGGTTGGCTGATGAAATCGGGATGCCGTATCAGAATCTGATTAATTTGTACCTGCGTGATTGCGCGCTCAATCAGAAGAAGCTTGATATGAGGTGGGCTTCGTAGCGTAGACGATAAGCGAGCTCGCTAGGCGGATTGATGAGTACGCAACGTCCACCATCGGGCTGGTCGCCATCCCCTCCATATTCCGGCGGGCTCTGCAGTAGCCTACTTCATCTTCTTCTGTAAAAACAAAATAAACAGCATCAGGGTCGGCAGCGGCGCCAAGGCGAATGGCACCAGCCACAACAGCACATTTTTTCCGCGCACCCGCGCTTGATCGAACATCCACACAAACAGCCATATCAGCAGACCGATATAGTTCACCGTGATCCAGCGGGTGGTATGGATCTTCAAGCCGCTGATCGATTCAGGCTCTCCCTGAACCAGGAATATTCCAATAAGCAGGACGAAACCCGCCAGCAGGCCGGCGACGAGGCGTTTACTCCAAACGAACATAGTGGCTCCTCCGTATCTCTCGAACCGGCACGGTCACGCGCCTTCGTATTCCATTCCGTGGAAATCGGGCGTAAGCTAAACAGACGGGGTGCATTTGTCAAACCGTCGGACGCCTGCCACCCGCTTCTGAATGTGCCGCGGATGCTCGAAGAAAGTACATGATGAGTACTGTGACCTTGGCCGGATTGGTCGGAAGTTTGATGCTGGCAGTCTGGTTGGCGGTGACCAATCCGACGATGGATGCCTATCTGCAGTTCGTCGAAGCGCGTTTGTCAGCCGAGATCGAGAAAATGGATCAATCTGGCCCTCGTCGAGACCGCGACCTGATCCGATCGATTTTCCGTGCGCAAGGTCCCAAACTCGTCGAGGGTGTTGTCCGGCCGAATACCAGGCGGAACAACTGGGGCCTGCTCAGCCTGTTCGAAACCAACGTGTTGGACCAGCCGGTGCTGGTGCTGGGTATCGGCGGTCAATTTGTCCCGTTACGAGGGGTCGAGGAGGCGACAGTGAAGGTCGGCCGGCTCGCATTTTGATCTGTGCCAGGAATTTTCTCGGCTCCCTGTGAAAAACTTCTTCCACAGCCTCTTGAACGCTGTGGATAACCCAGCGAAAAGTGGAGAAACGCAGCCTCAAATCTAGCGGAGGCGCTATCACCAGCTTATCCCCATTACTCACAGTTGTGCCACAACATTTTGTTTGACAAAAAAAATGGATCACTATATCTAGTATGCATGCAGCCGAGAAACCGTGACCGACGAGAATGCACCTCTGGATGGACAGGCCTCTTTTCCGTCCCAACCCATACATCATTTGCCGGCCGGCATCTGCACCGAACGTTAGGCATCTGTTAAGGAGGAACCAGTGAGGATTGAACGAAGATTCACCAAGCGTGGGCAGAGCCCCTATGAAGGTCTTGCGTTCGTACAACGTTCCTCGGAGATCCGGAATCCAGACGGATCGACCGTGTTTAAGTTGGAGCATATCGACATCCCTGAACATTGGACGCAATTGGCCATCGATATTCTGGCCCAAAAATATTTCCGGAAAGCCGGCGTCCCGCAAGTTCATGAGGATGGCACGCCGGTGGTGGATGCCGCAGGCAAGCCTGTGCTGGGCGGCGAGCGCGACTCCCGCCAGGTGTTTAACCGGCTGGCCGGTTGTTGGACCTTCTGGGGCAAGAATCACGGCTATTTCAAAACGCCGGAAGATGCGACCGCTTTCCACGATGAAATGTGCTACATGCTGGCCTACCAGATGGCCGCCCCCAACAGCCCCCAATGGTTCAACACGGGGCTGCATTATGCCTACGGGCTTTCGGGGCCGGCGCAGGGCCACTTTTACGTCGATCCCAAATTGGGCGAAGTGGTCCGGGCCACGAATGCGTTCGAGCATCCGCAGCCGCATGCCTGCTTCATTCAGTCGATTGAAGACGATCTGGTTAATGAGAACGGCATCATGGACCTCTGGGTTCGTGAAGCGAGGCTCTTCAAGTACGGGTCCGGCACCGGCACGAATTTCTCGCGGTTGCGCGGCGACGGCGAATCCCTGTCTGGCGGCGGACGCTCGTCCGGTCTCATGTCGTTCTTGAAGATCGGCGATCGTGCCGCCGGAGCGATCAAGTCGGGCGGAACCACCAGGCGCGCGGCCAAGATGGTCTGTCTGGATCTGGATCACCCGGATATCGAAGAGTTCATCGACTGGAAAGTCGTCGAAGAGCAGAAGGTGGCCGCCATGGTCACCGGCTCCAAGATTTGCGCACAACGGCTCAATGCCGTGCTCAAGGCCTGCCAGTTGGCCGATGCGCAGGGGCTGGCTCACCTCGAATTGGATATGAAGCACAATCAGGCACTGCGCGAGGCCGTGGCAGCCGCCCGTCGCGACATGGTGCCGGAAGCCTATATCCATCGCATGTTCGACTATGCGAAGCAGGGTTATACCCACTTCGTGTTTCATGAATATGACACCAACTGGGACGGTAAGGCCTACCAGACCGTCTCGGGGCAGAATTCCAACAATAGTGTGCGTATCCCGAACGGCTTCTTCGATGCGTTGGAGCGCGACGGCGATTGGGAATTGCGTCGCCGGATCGACGGTAAGATCAGCAAGACCATCAAGGCCCGGGATCTCTGGGACAAGATCGCCTGGGCGGCCTGGATTTGCGCCGATCCCGGCACGCAGTACGATACGACGATCAATGAATGGCATACCTGTCCGGAAGACGGGCGGATTAATGCCTCCAATCCCTGTTCCGAATACATGTTCCTGGACGACACGGCTTGCAACCTGGCTTCGTTGAACCTCGCCAAGTTTTTTAACGCGGAAGGGGAGTTCGACCTGGATTCCTTCCGCCATGCGGTGCGGTTGTGGACTGTGGCGCTGGAAATCAGTGTCTTGATGGCCTCGTTCCCCAGCCGCGCGATTGCGCAGAAGAGTTATGAGTACCGGACGCTGGGGCTGGGCTACGCCAACCTCGGCACCATTCTGATGAAACAAAGCATTCCCTATGATTCGCCGAAAGCGACGGCGATTTGCGGCGCGATCACGGCGATCATGACCGGCGAATCCTATGCGACGTCGGCGGAAATGGCGGCGGAGATCGGCCCGTTTCCAGGCTACAACAAGAACCGTGACGCGATGTTGCGCGTCATCCGGAACCATCGGCGGGCGGCGTATAGCGCGCCCAATGAGGAGTATGAAGATCTCACGATTCTGCCGACGTCAATTCAGCCAGAACAGTGTCCGCCGGCCATGCTCCTGGCGGCGCGGCGCGCCTGGGATCGCGCATTGGAATTGGGCACGGCCTACGGATTCCGCAATGCGCAGGTGACCGTGATCGCTCCGACCGGCACCATCGGCCTCGTCATGGACTGCGACACGACCGGCATCGAGCCGGATTTCGCCCTGGTCAAATTCAAGAAACTGGCGGGCGGCGGTTACTTCAAGATCATCAACCAGAGTCTGCCGCCGGCGCTGCAAGCGCTCGGGTATACGGACGCTCAGATCCGCGATATCGGCGCCTATTGCGCGGGCCATCAAACGTTGAAAGGCGCACCCTTCATCAACCATGAGGTGCTACGTCAAAAGGGCTTCGACGATGCGGCACTGGAACGGCTGGAAGGATCGTTGGCGCAGGCGTTCGAAATCCAGTTCGTCTTCAACAAATACACCTTGGGCGAACAGTTTTGCCGCGAGAAACTCGGCATCACCGACGCGCAGTTGGCGGATCCGACGTTCAACATGCTCAAGACCCTGGGCTTCACCCAGGAAGATGTGGCGGCGGCGAATGACTATTGCTGCGGCACCATGACGGTCGAGGGCGCGCCACACCTCAAGCTTGAGCACCTGCCGATTTTCGATTGCGCCAATCGTTGCGGCAGAATCGGTCAGCGTTACATCGCGGTCGATGCGCATATCCGCATGATGGCGGCGGCGCAACCCTTCATCAGCGGCGCGATCAGCAAGACTATCAACATGCCGGCCGATGCCACGCTGGAAGACGTCAAGGCGGCCTACCTCTTCGCCTGGAAGAGCATGGTCAAGGCCGTGGCGCTCTATCGCGACGGGTCGAAATTGAGCCAACCGTTGAACGCCTCGTCCGATAGCGGCAAGGGCGCAGAAGCGGCGCCCAGCGTGGCTACCGTCGCGGAGAAAGTCGCCGAACGGGTGTTGGTCCGGTATCTCCACAAACGCCGCTCGCTCCCGGCGCGACGCAGCGGATACACGCAGAAAGCCATTATCGGAGGACACAAGCTGTACCTGCGCACCGGCGAGTATGAAGACGGCACCCTCGGTGAAATTTTCCTCGACATGCACAAGGAAGGCGCCGCCTTCCGCAGCTTGATGAATAACTTCGCCATTGCGATTTCGCTCGGCCTGCAGCATGGTGTGCCGCTGGAGGAGTTCGTCGAAGCCTTTGTCTTCACCCGCTTCGAGCCGAACGGGCCGGTGAAATTGAACGACCGCATCAAGATGGCCACATCGATCATCGACTACATCTTCCGGGAACTGGCGATTACCTACCTCGAGCGGAAGGATCTCTCTCAGGTCCAGGAAGATGATCTCCGAATGGACTCGATGAAGAAGGACGAGCAGGATCCCGAATGTGTGGAAGAAGAAGTCGACATGACGGCGCTCAAGAAGGCCTCCATTCTGACGGAGCATTTGCCAGTGCGGCGGAACGGCATGAACGGCGGCAATGGTCATTCCCAAAGAGCGGGGGGAGCGGGGAGCGGAAGCGTCGCCCACAAATTGGAACTGAAGCGCGAGACCTTGACGGTGACCTCCGTGCGGCAGGAAGCCAAGGAAAAGGGCTACGAAGGCGACCCGTGCCAGAATTGCAAACAGTTCACCCTGGTGCGGAACGGAACCTGCCTGAAGTGCATGAGCTGCGGCGAGACCAGCGGGTGTTCCTAGAGAGACGAGACAGACAGTTCCGAATTTGACCTGAAACGCGCCGCCATCCTGACGGTAAAGCCGCGACTTCCTTATGTAATGAGGGGAGTCGCGGTTTTTTATGACTTGATAAGTCCGTCCAAAACCAGACCCTTCCCCCTCTTCCGAGTTACCAAAACCAGGTAATGTGCCCCAGCTTCTGCTCGGCTAAGTTTAAGTATCAACGCAGCCGGCGGCCCACACCATGAGGAGGACGGATGAAAAAGCGATACGGTACACGAGCGTCAGTCCAGAGCACCTGTGTGTTGTCGTGTAACGGCCTGGTCGGACAGGCCGAATTGGTCAATCTCTCTGTTCCAGGCTGCCTGCTCACAACGCGTATGAAACTCAAGGTGGGCCAATATGTGGATCTGCGGCTCATGTTCCTTACCAGCCCTGCGCCCATGCAGATCAAGCTGGCGGCTGTGCGTTGGGTTGGCGAAGGGCAGGTGGGCCTCGAGTTTATCCGGATGTCCGAGGCCGATCAGACGCGATTGCGCTGGCTGGCCGGACATGTCGAGCAGCGCAAACCTCAAGCCAGCTGGAGTGAGCCTGTGGTCTGTCTGAGTGCTGTTCACGCCTGAACCTCCCCGGGAGAGAAGAGGGGCGTGATCTATGAACGGGCAGCAGAACATTGTTGCCCGTTCACCGCCCACCATTCCTTTGACGAGGCAGCGGTTTCCTAGAGCCTTTGAAGCACCTTTCAGAAGCCGTGTCACAGCCGCATTTGATGTGCCTCCGCTTTCCTTGCTAGAACCCCTCCGCTTCGCTCTCGTCCACCTCCGCGACTTTCACGCCGCGGCGAAGCATCGGATGATGATTTTCCCGAACGTGACGAGGCTGTCATTTCCGATTTCGCAATGACTCGGATCCCGATCATGGCATCGGCGAAGGCCAGACGTTGCACGTGGCGCAGCGCACTCGCCACGGCAGGAGGGCTTGCCATACACATCTCGACGTCATTGTCCGCACGTCTCGGCCTGAAACACCCACCCCTGATGTCGATGCCGGAGTCCACCTCCTCAAAACTGATCTGAAGGCGTTCAACGACCTGCTGCAGGCCTACGCCGACTTCGATGTCCATCCGGGCAACCTCTCACTCTTCAGCAAACTCTCCATCCGACATAAACCGGTCACGGGTTACCTTAAACCGATATTCAAGGGTGTCGACGTCTAGGCCCCAGACAAAGAGACTGAGAAGGCGTGGACGAAAACAGTGTTCGAACCGGTCATCGGCGGCATCGTGGAGCTGCTGAATAATCCGAGCCAGGATCAGGTTGCGCGGACGCAGGCGTAACAGCCCGGTGACAAATCCCTCTCTCAGCACGTGGCGGGTGATGGGAATGCTGATTCAAAACGCCTTGTTAAAAGGCGTTTTCCCCTGATTTGGAGAAGGAAAAAGAACATGGTACAGGTAAAAGGCGACCTGTGTTCACTGAATGGCGCACACCGATTCATGAGCAATCAGAATTCACTCGTCCGACACGGACGCATATTAAGACTGATCGAGCCAGAGAGGCTTCTTGTCGAGTGTGATGGGAATCATCGAGCCGTGGGCTCCTCCATGGCGGAGCGAAGGCGCGCCGAGTGGTGACGGTCAATCAACAATTGGTAGCGACGGAATGGCTGGCGCGGGGCTTCAGTTGTGATCTTTGGGTTGATCCGCCAGGGCAAGTATGGGAGGATTACCGCCACGCGACCGATGAGCTGCTCATGCTGGTCGCGGGCCGGTTAGAACTGGAGTTCGGGGAGCGCTGTATCAGGCCCGCTCCGGGTGAAGAAATCCTCATTCCGGCCGGGGTGTCTCACTCGGTCAGAAACATCGGTGAGACGACTGCTCAATGGCTCTACGGGTACAAGCGGATTCATATAGGCTGATGGACTGACTCAGCAGAGGGAGAAGAGCCGATGCCGACAACGACGCAATTTGTGGTGAGTGGACAGAGCAAGCCCGGCGTGCTGGCCTCAGTGGCGGCGGTCCTGGGCGCCGCAGGGGTCAACATCAAAGCCTTTTCCGCGCCGGAAGTGACAGGGCCGGGAAAATTGCGGCTGATCGTAGCCGATGTCGATGCCGCGCGGATCGCGCTGAGAAAATCCAAGATCAAATTCCGCGAAGAGACTGCCCTGATTTTAAGCCTCGAGAACAAGCCCGGCGCCTTGAAGCAAGTGGCCGATTCGCTCACCCGGGCCCGCATCAATGTGAAGTGCGGTTATTGCACGCCGTCGCGGGAGGGCAAACGCGCCATTGTGGTGCTGACCGTCTCGAATACCACCAAAGCCCTCGGGGTGCTGCGCACCCATTCACTCGACGAATTCTAGCAGGGCGCGTCAACAGTCACTTGTTTGCGTAAGAAGCGCGCGCTGCTCTATAGCGTCTCGCGTCCATACACATTACAGGATCCTCAAAATGGCTCTCCAGCAAGGCCGCAGCAAGCAAAGAGGCGATGCGTACCTGAGTCGTACGTGAAGGCTCATTGCGACGCGACAACGCCGCTGGTGGGCTTTTTCAGCATCCTGCGAATCCGCCTCATGACGGGGGAGAAGAGGACCAGCACGAGCCGTCTTCTTTTCCCCCTCTTTGTTCTCCTCCTGACGACATGGCTCCATGGTTGCTCCGGCTGGAGTCCGGCGCGCCCCTCCTATCCGCCCGGCTATCCCTTGGGGTTCGTAGAGCGGGGGAGCGCGTCCTGGTACGGGCCTGGTTTTCACGGCAGCCGCACGGCCAACGGGGAAGTCTATGACATGCATAAACTGACAGCGGCGCACCGCACGTTGCCGCTGGGCTCGGTGGCGGTCGTCCGCTCGTTAACGACGGGACGGCAGGTAACGGTGCGCATCAATGATCGGGGGCCATTTGCGCGGGGAAGAATTCTGGACCTCTCGCTCGCGGGCGCTCAGGCCGTAGGCATGGTCGGACGTGGCACGGATGACATCGAATTGCGTGTCATCAGCTACCAGGGGAGAGCCGGAGACATGGGCGTATTGCGCGTGCAGGTCGGCTCCTTTGCCGACCCCGCCAATGCGCAGGCGCTGGTGCAACGGCTACAAAGTGCCTATCCCGGTTCGCGAGCGGTGGCGGTCGATCTGCCGGATGGGCGCCGTTATCGGGTCTTTGCCGGTCAATTTCAAACGGAGGCGGAAGCCGAGCGGGCCGTGACACATCTGAAACGAGCGCTCGATACGGATCCGTTTATCGTGCGGGACGACAGCCCCCCGGCGTCTACGGGAAATCCATGAACGTATGGAGCTGTAAGACGATAAGCGTTTGATATCTTGATGCGTTGCCGCACAGCCTGAAATTGTCTCAAGGCTTGATGCGTCTCTCTGCCTATGCTAAGTGTATTGGGCAATGGATGATAGTGACCCGAGAGGACCCGTTCCCGTCGTCTTCTCACGACATCGGGCAAGTCTTGCAGTTCGGACCCTAGGCTTCGAGCTGATCCAAGGATCCATTTTTCACACACACACATCGGTTCCGCACCTGTAGCCTCGATAGGTCGTATGGACATTATCGTATTGATCTTCCTTATTCTGTTGTCGGCGGTCATCTCCGTCGTCGAAGTAGGATTCTATTCCGTTAACGACACCAAACTTCGGGCGTTGGCTGATACCGGCAGCAAACGGGCGGAGATGGCGCTGCACCTGCGGACCGATCCCCAACGCCTGTTGTTGACCATCCTGGTGGGCGACCGCCTGGTCGACACGGCAACCGCGTCACTGGCGACGATCATCGCCTTGAACCGGTTCGGAGGGCAGGGGCTCGAGGGTGTGCTGGGCGAGGCCTTCGCGGTTCTCGTCGGCATCCTGACGTTCGTGTTGTTGGTGTTTGCCGATCTCGTGCCTAAGACCCTGGCGGCGAAATATTCGGTGCCCGTCGTCCTGAACATGGCCTATCTGGCCTATGCGGCTCAGCAGGTGCTCACCCCGATCATGTTCTTCGTCGTGCCGCTGATCTATAAACTTACCGGCGGCAAGGGGCTCAATGTCCCCTTCGTCACGGAGGAAGAGCTCAAGATCATGCTGGATCAGAGCAGCAAGAGCGGCGCGATCGAGGCTCAGGAAGTGAAAATGATCAAGAATGTCTTTCAGCTGAAGGACATCACGGCAGAAGACTGCATGACCCCGCGCATTTACATGTTCTCGCTCGACTGCAATCAATACCTGCGCGAAGCGAAAGAGTTGCTGTTCAAGTCGAAATACTCGCGCATTCCGCTGTACGAGGGCACGCTGGATAACATCATCGGCATTCTCTACAAGACCAAAGCGTTGACTGCGCTGGCCCAGGGCCATACGGAAATGAAGCTGCGGGATATTGCGCAGCCGGCCCTGTTCATCCCGCACACAAAATCCGCCGACGATTTGATGAAACAGTTCCAGTTGGACAAGCGCCATATGGCGATCGTCGTGAACGAGTTCGGCGGGGTGATGGGATTAGTTACTTTGGAAGATTTGCTGGAAGAAGTGGTCGGAGAAATCGTCGATGAGACGGATATCACCGAAGAGCTCATCAAACGTATCGGCAAGAACCAGATCCTCGTGCATGGACGCACCGAAGTCCGGAAGGTCAACGATTTCTTGAAGGTGGATTTGGGCGACGATGCGGTGACCATCAGCGGCCTGATTCAGCACGAACTGGGCCGGATTCCAAAGGTCGGCGAAGAAATTCATATCGCCAACTGCCGCCTGGTGATTCATGAAGCGGACCCGCGGGTCATCAAAAGCGTACAAATCTACAAGGAAGACAAGCACCCAGCCCAGCATGATCAACCGGTCGAGGAGCATGTGCCGGTCACGCAGGCGTCACCAGATCGGTAAACTCTGCTTCCGTGAGAATTTTCACGCCGAGCTTCTGGGCCTGATCGAGTTTCGATCCCGGATCGGCTCCTGCCACGACATACGCTGTTTTCTTGCTCACACTCGACGACACCTGTCCTCCCTGCCGTTCCACCAACTCTTTGGCGCGATCGCGGCTGTAACCGGCCAGCCCACCCGTGAAGACGAATGTTTTGCCCGCCAGTGCGCGGCCACCTGGACCGGTTTCTGCCGGCGGCGGCGCAACCGTGAGGCCTCGTTCGACGAGGCGCTCGATCACGCCGCGATTTCTCGCTTCGCTGAAGAACGAAGCCAGGCTGGCGGAAATCTCCGGACCGATTTCTCGAACCTGCAGCAGCTCCTCCTGCGTTGCCGCCATCACACGGGACAGAGTTCCGAAGTGTTTTGCCAGCACGCGGGCAATATGCTGTCCCACCTGCCGGATTCCTAATCCCATCAACAACCGCTCCAGCGAGACGGCCTTGCTCCGGTCGATCGATTCCATGAGCAGGGTGGCCGATCGATCGGCGAAACCCTCCAGCGTCAACAGCTGCTCCTTTGTCAGACTGTATAGACTGGCCAGGTCTTTCACCATTCCCACATCGACCAACTGGGCTACCGTCTTTTTCCCCAGGCCGTCGATATTCAGCGCGCTCTTCGACGCAAAGTGTTCGATGGCGCCTTTCAGCTGCGCCACACAGACGGTCTGTCCGGTGCAGTAGAAGTAGGCGCCTTCGCGCGCGACGGCCGACCCGCAGACCGGGCAATGGTCCGGCATCACGAACGGCGCCTGCCGGTCCTCTCCGGGAACAGGCACCCGTTCGGCGATCGCCGGAATTACATCGCCCGCCCGCTCGACCTTCACCGTATCCCCGACGCGCACGTCTTTCCGCGCCACCTCGTCGGCATTGTGCAAGGTTGCGCGGCTGATCGTGACACCGCCTACCTCCACTGGTTTGAGCAGCGCGAGCGGTGTCAGGGTGCCGGTTCTGCCGACGGAGACGGCGATATCCTGGATGACCGTAATTTCCTTTCGCGGGGCAAACTTATAGGCGATGGCCCAACGTGGACTACGCGACTTGCTGCCGAGTTGATCCTGCCAATCACGCCGGTCCAGTTTGACCACGACGCCGTCGATCTCAAACGGCAGCTCGTTCCGCATCGCGTCGGTGGTCCGGTGGAATGTGAGGACCTCGTCGATGGACCGGCAACGCTGCCGATGTTCCGGGACGGGCAAGCCCCAGTCGGCGAGCGCGTCCAACTCGTCCCAATGTGTGGCGGGAGTCGGGCCGGCGAGGGCCATGATGTCGTAACAGGTCAGGGTCAAGGGACGGGAGGCGGTAATGCGGCTGTCCAATTGCCGCAATGATCCAGCCGCCGCGTTGCGGGGATTGGCAAAGCCTTCTTCGCCCCGCTCCGTCATCCGTCGATTCAGCGCCTGAAACTCATCCAACCGCATGTAGACCTCACCGCGGACGACCAGGTGCACCGGGGGGGAGGCCTCGGCATGGAGCTGCAACGGCAGGGCGCGGATCGTGCGGAGATTGACCGTGACGTCTTCGCCGATCATCCCGTCTCCACGGGTCGCGCCGCGTACAAAGCGGCCATGATCGTAGACCAGTTCAACCGACAGCCCGTCGAACTTGGGTTCCGCCGTGTAGACGGGGTATTCGGTTTCCAATTCGCGTTTCATGCGCTGGTCGAACGCCCGGACATCCTCCGGATCGACAATCGAATCCAGGCTCAGCATCGGTTTCTCGTGAGACACCTTCGTGAGCTCGTCGAGCGGCGGCGCGCCGACGCGCTGGGTGGGCGAATCACCGGTGATCAGATCGGGATGCGCGGTCTCGAGATCGACCAGTTCTCTAAAAAGCCGGTCGTACTCGGCATCGGAAATCGCCGGACAATCTTTCGTGTAGTAGAGATGGTCGTGATGCCGGATTTCCCGGCGGAGCGCCGCGATCCGTTGTTCAAGGCTATGGTCGGCCATGGGTGGATTACTCACGAATGAACTGCGCGGCGAAGCTCCGGATGTCTTGTCCGTTCAGCACATGGAAGCGCCGTAACCGGTCGATCAACTGGCCCGAAAAGCGACTCAACGGAATCGGCACCAGCCGCCGGCCTGAATGTGCGGCGATCTGCCGCCATCGTGCCTTGGGAGGCACCGGTGTCACCAGGGCCACGTGCGTTTCACGGGAATGGGCGGCTCCGGCGGCAATCAAGCGTTCTTCGAGCGTCTTGGCATATCCTAGGGACTCATCGGTCCAAATGTCGGGAATCGGGCGGGGCGGAAAGATGAACAGCGCGCCACCATACAGCGATTGGCCGATGCCGGGGGCGATCATATTGTTCAGGAACGGGGTGGCATAAAAACACAGCGTGGATTCCTGCGCATGTTCGGCGTACCAGGTGGCCTGCCAACTGTACTGTTCGGTATCGGCCGGCGTATCGAAGAGAAAAATCACCGTATCGACATTCCCGCGGGCCGGCGGAATTTCTTTGACGTAGAGCTCCAGCCGTTTCGGGCGCCCTGGTTTCGCGCGTTGATGCCAGTGGCGCAGACTTTCCCGGATGTCGATGCCGTCTTTCATGGAGGTCGTAAACTTTTCGCTCCTAGCCAGGTCCGCGCCGACGATGGCTTTCGCCTGCTCACGGACGTGGGTGTGGAAACTTTCGATCTTGGAATCTTCCGGCGGCCAGGAACATTGTCGATGGGGATTCCAGAGATACGACCAGCGCTGACTCGTCCTGCGCGGCGGACGGGGACGAAGTGACAGCGAACGCCAGGTGACGGGCGCGCCCTGGAGGCGGTTCGTAGCGCGTACGATCTGCTCATCCGGCAAGGCGAATTGCCCAAGGCCTGCAGCGAGCTGCGGCACATGTTTTCCCTCAATGTCCTGATAGACGTAACTCTTGGCCGTTTCGAGCAGGCGGATCGCGAAGTCGTCGCCGGCCATTTGTTTGGCGGCGAGCACCAGCGTATACAGATCAGGCGTGAGGCGGCGGTCGAGCAGCGCATGGTTTCGCACGTATTGTAGATACAGTTGCAGGAGCTGCGGCGTGACCCAATTCGGCACGCTGCGTCCATCCTCATCATGCGCAGTCTGCCAGCGCGCGCGGGTCTCGATCAGCAGTTCTTTGATTCCGTCGATGGAGAGGTGCCGGTCCGAATGAACCGTGGCGCGGCGACGTTCATAGAGTTCCGTCAGAAACGGCAATTCGCCCAGGACGAAATACAGCGACGCCGGATCGACGAGGTATTGCTCGGGCCGCCGTATATCGGCGTCCGGTTCTTGATAGTCGGCCCGCTGCTGATAGGCCTGGCGAATCCAGGGCCAGTCGGCGAGGTGGCACAAACAGAGGATGCGCTCATATTCGAGTTCCAGCTGATGGAGCTGAAAGGCCATCCAGGCAATGCGGGCTTGCTGCTGTGATTGTTCCGCAGGCCGGGCGAGCGTGGGCACCAGAGCCGCCGAGAAAGTCGCATAGGGCAGGCGCTTGAGCGCGTAGGCGTCGGGCGACACGAACGAGAGCGGTTCGACCACCGACGTTTCCCGATCGATATAGGCCCGATAGATTCCTTCTCCGATGGCGACGCGAATTCCCATGACCACGGCTTGGCAGGGATCTACGGGCACATAGTTGACCGTTGCGCCGGTCTCGGAATCACGCTCCTGCTGAACGACCACGCTGATGATTGGCAGATCGACGACCGCTTCCTCGAGCGGATGTTCGAAGGAGGGCGGCAATGGAACGGCCAGGCAATCATACCGACGACCGGTCAGCCGATCGCGCACTTCTTGGGCGACATCACCGCTGCCGTGGAGGACCGGAAACAGTTCGATGCGGGGCGAGAGGCGAAAGACATCGTCGGCGGTGGAAGTTGATGCTGCCATTATCGGCCGGGATGTAGAGGGTCATCACTTCCGAAGAAAAAATCTCCGAGTCCTTGCGGCAGGGACTGATCGCCCAGCGCGCGTTTTCGCTTCCGTGATTGCATCGGCAGGTCGAGCGCTTCCTCACCGAGGACCTTGATGAGGGATTCCCGCCAGGCCGCATCCACCGAAAGCGGATGGGTCGGATCCTGCGCGCGCCGTTTCAGGGCATACTGCAGGAGATGGATGCCGTCGCGCACGGAGTATTCGAGACTGAGCTGATGCGCTTCCTGGAGAAATTCGACGGTGAGGGCGAGCATCTCCGGCGGCGCAAAGGGGAGGTGGTATTGCAAGATTGCCAGTTCGTCTTCCCGAGTCGGAAAGCCCATGCCCAGGGTCGGTTGCAAGCGGGATAGGATGTAGTCGGGGACCTCATAGGTCGAGGCGTCCTCGTTCATGGTGACGCAGCAGCGGAAGTCCGCATGGGCCTTGATCAGAATGCCCGCGATGATCGACTCCACACAGCGCCGGTGGTCCAGCAGCGGAGCCAAAGAGGCCCAGCTCTTTTCATTCATCCGGTTGCCCTCGTCGAGCACGCAGATGCTGCCGGTGAGCACGGCGGTGACGAGCGGCGAGGCGTGATAGCTGATCATGCCGGATTCCGCCAGCACGGGCGTAATCAACAGATCTTCCGGGCGCGTGTCCGCCGTGCACTGGAACACGTAGAGGTCCTGTTTGCGCTCACGGGCCCCGGCCATCGCCAGGGTGGTCTTTCCGATCCCCGGCTGACCGGTGATGCGAGGTGACAGGGGCAGGTCGCGTTCGTCGATGACCAGCCAGCAGGCCAGTAACTGTTTGAGAATTTCCCGGTTCCCGATCCATTCCTGGCCCATGGTCATGGGCTGTGCCAGGTGCAGCGTGATGCCGTCGATCGTCAGTACACGCGATGAGGCCGGTTGTGTGCCTGATGCCATGGTCTTTCGTGCCGGTGATTGGATAGAATGGTCGGAACGGAAACTCTTCGAACCGTAGCATAGGCGCGGGGAACGGGTCAAACGCCGTGCCTGCCCATTTCACTTTGACTTTCGCTGCCTTGGACCGTATCCTACCCACTTTCTCAGGTTGTGATTGGGCAGCGTATGCGCCATGGAAGTCTCCCAGGGAGACACGGATTGCCTTCCACTGTGGGGGCTGAACGAGAGAGTCAGAGAAGGAGTCATATGATGACTGAAGGACAGGGACAGATGAGACACGGGATCATAGTTCCCATCGGTCTGCTGATACTGGGCAGCCTGGGGTTGAGCGGCTGTGTCATGTCGGAGAAATATGAGGCGGAGAAGGCGCGCAGCCTGAACTTCCAGCGACTTCTGGCGCAGGAAGAAAAGCGCAGCGCGGAATTGGATGCTGAAGTGAAGCGCGGCAAGCGCGAACTCAGCGAGTACGAAGCCCGCAACCGCGAACTGGGCGCGCAGGTAGAGGCGGTTCGTCAGCAGGCGGCTCAGATTCAGGAAGAGGCGCAGGCGATGAAGGAAGCCAGCCTGTTGGAAAAGCGGGCGCATGAAGACATGAAGCGCCTGACGACTATCCCGAAAGCCAAAAAAGCGGCGCCGAAGAAAGACTTTGCCGCGGCCGTGGATGAGGCGCTCAAGACGGATATGCCGTCGGATTTGAGCTTGGAGCCGGCAACCGGCACGGCCAAGGATGCGCTGGGTCACAGTGACCTGATGGAAAGCGCCGGTGCGACTGCCGCCTCGGCGACCGGTACGACCCACACCGTACGACCCGGCGACACCTTGTATCGTATCGGACAGAAATACCATGTTGCGCCGGATCAATTGCGCAAGTGGAACAATTTGAAAGATAACACGGTCGGAGTCGGGCAAAAGCTGATCGTCAGCCAGCCGTAAGCGATCAGCCGGACATCGGTATGACCAAGCAGCACTATTCACTGACCCTGGACGAGTTTCGTGGTCTCGCGACGGAAGGCAACCTGATTCCGTTGTACCGTGAAATTCTGGCGGACTTCGAGACGCCGGTGTCGGCGTTCGCCAAGATCGACCAGGGGCCGACCGCCTATCTCCTGGAAAGTGTTGCGGGCGGGGAAAATTGGGCGCGCTATTCCTTCTTGGGAAGCGGCTCCTCAGCCGTGCTCCACGAAGAGAAGGGCGATTTGATCCTGACTCGCGGGAAGAAGCGTCTGAAAATTCAGAGCCGGGGCAACCCGCTGGAACGTGTGCGCGAGTTGATGGAGGAATATCGGCCGGTGACGGTGCCCGGCCTGCCCCGGTTTGTCGGCGGCGCGGTCGGGTATTTGAGTTATGACGTGGTACGGACCTTCGAAGAACTGCCGTCCCTTCGTAGAGATAGTCTCGGGATGCCGGAGCTGGCCTTTCTGCTGACCGACACCCTGCTGATTTTCGACAACGTCTCGCAGAAGATCAAAGTCGTCGCGAACGCCTATCTCGAATCGACCACCGATCGCGCCGTCCGCGAGGCCTATCGCCATGCCGCGGCGCGGATCGAAAAGATGATCGCCCGCTTGAAACGCCCTATGCGGCAACCTCGCGTGAAGCGCCGGCGGAAGCCCATCACGTTTACCCCCAACATGAACCGGGCCGATTTTGAAAAGATGGTCATGCGGACCAAGGAATACATTCGCGCAGGGGATATCGTCCAGGCCGTCTTGTCACAACGCTGGGAAACACAAATCCATACGACACCCTTTCAGCTGTACCGCGCGTTGCGTGTCGTGAATCCTTCTCCCTATATGTATTATCTGCGCGTCGCCGGTGTTGAACTGGTAGGGTCGTCGCCCGAGACGCTGGTCCGGTGCGAAGATGGAGAGATTTCGTTGCGACCGATCGCCGGCACGCGACGTCGCGGGAAGACCCCGGATGAAGATCAGGACCTGGCACGGGCTCTCCTGGCTGATGAAAAGGAACGGGCTGAGCATGTGATGTTGGTCGATTTGGGTCGGAACGATGTGGGGCGGGTCGCGGCTCGCGGCTCAGTCAAGGTGGATTCGTTGATGCAGGTCGAACGGTATTCTCATGTCATGCACATCGTGTCCCAGGTAACGGGTCAATTGGAAAAGGGCAAATCCGTCTACGACGTGACCCGCGCCTGCTTTCCGGCCGGCACTGTGTCAGGCGCGCCCAAGATTCGCGCCATGCAGATCATCGAAGAATTGGAGCCGGCGCGGCGAGGCCCTTACGCCGGGGCGGTGGGATATTTCGGCTTCTCCGGCAATATGGACATGTGCATCAATATCCGGACTGTCGTGATCAAGGGCCGCCAGGCCTATATTCAAGCCGGCGCCGGGATTGTCGCCGATTCAGTTCCTGAGCATGAGTACGAAGAGACCTGCAATAAAGCCCGCGCGATGATGAAGGCCATCGAACTGGCCGAGCAGGGGCTGGAATGAACGCGTGAAACGTGAACGGTAAGACGTAACACGTGAAACGCGTGAACCACGAGCAGACACCATGTTGTTGATGATCGATAATTACGATTCCTTTACCTACAACCTCGTCCAATACTTCGGCGAGTTGGGGGAAGACGTGGTCGTGTATCGAAACGATAAAATTTCCATTCCGGAGATGGAAGCCTTGAAGCCTCGCCGGCTCGTTATTTCACCGGGGCCTTGCACGCCGAATGAAGCCGGCGTCTCGGTGGAGGCGATCAAGCATTTCGGTGGCAAGTTGCCATTGCTGGGCGTCTGCCTCGGCCATCAATCCCTCGCCGTCGCCTTCGGCGGGGAGGTGATTCGCGCCGAGCGCCTCATGCATGGAAAGACCTCGATGGTCCGCCATGACGGGCGGACATTGTTTCGCAATCTGCCGAATCCCTTCGAAGCCACCCGTTACCATTCGCTCATCGTGAACCGGACGAATCTGCCCGATTGTTTTGAGATCAGCGCGGAAACCGCCGAGGGCGAAATCATGGGCATGCGGCACAAGACGCTGGGCATCGAGGGGGTGCAATTCCATCCCGAATCGATTCTCACCACGGCCGGCAAGGAGCTGCTGCACAACTTCCTCAAGTTATAGCTGGGCGGGCCGGTGCGCCGCCGCCTCCCATCGGTGTGTACCCATGATCAAAGATGCCATTAACAAACTCGCCGACCGCGCTGACCTGACCGAGCAGGAGGCCGAGACGGTGATGGGCGAGATCATGGACGGATCCGCCACGTGCGCCCAAATTGCCGCCTATCTTATGGGCCTGCGCATGAAGGGCGAGACGGTGGAGGAGATCGCAGGATCAGTCTTAGCGATGCGCGCCAGGGCGACGCACATCCGGGTCAAGGATTCTTTGGTGGTGGATACCTGTGGCACCGGCGGAGACCGGGCCCATACCTTCAACATTTCGACGACGGCGGCCTTTGTCGTGGCGGGAGCCGGACTCACTGTTGCGAAACATGGCAATCGCTCGGTGTCGTCGAAGTCCGGAAGCGCCGATGTGCTGGGGGCCTTGGGCATAGAGATCCATCTTCCGCCAGAGCGCGTCGCCGATTGCGTCAACGAGGTGGGCATCGGATTTCTGTTTGCGCCGCTATACCACAGCGCCATGAAACATTGCGCTCAACCGAGGCAAGAACTGGGCATTCGCACGCTGCTGAATATCCTCGGCCCCTTGACGAATCCGGCGGGGGCTCGCCTACAGGTCGTCGGGGTATTCGATGCCGGCCTGACAGAGCTGTTAGCCAAGGTGCTGGTTCATCTTGGCGCGCAACATTGTTTTGTCGTGCACGGGATGGACGGTTTGGACGAAATGACTATTACGGACCGCACCAGAATATCCGAGGGCAAGGCGGGCGTAGTCTCCAGTTACACCATCGATCCCTCAGAGTTCGGGCTCACGCGCGTCCGGCCGAAAGACTTGGTTGGCGGGAGCGCCGAGGACAACGCCGCCATCACGCGCGACATCTTTAGGGGCCGCAAAGGACCGAAGCGCGATATCGTCTGCCTTAACGCGGCATCCGCGCTCGTGGCAGGACGCAAGGCCAAGACTCTGCAAGAGGGATTTGATCTGGCTGAGCGGACGATCGACGCCGGTGCGGCCATGGAGAAGTTGGAACAACTGATCGCATTTACCAAGAAGGCCTCGTGACATTGTGATTCTCGATCGAATTCTCGAACATAAGAAAGCGGAACTTCGCCATAAGAACAGCCGTGGCTATTTGGCCGACCTGAAAACCAGGATCCGTGATGCCGGTCCGACGCTGGGATTTGCGGTTACTCTCGACGCACGCCGTACACCGACCAGACCGGCCTTGATTGCCGAAGTGAAAAAGGCGTCTCCCAGCCTGGGGCTTTTGCGGCCAGAATTCGAGCAACGGTTCGAGCCGGTCAAGATCGCCGAAGCCTATCGGGAGCACGGAGCCTCGGCGGTGTCCGTGCTGACGGACAAGGATTTTTTTCAGGGCGACCTGGCATACTTGGCCGATGTCAAGCGCAAGGTCGGCCTGCCTGCGCTGAATAAAGAATTCATGGTTGCGGATATTCAGTTTTATGAGGCCCGAGCCTATGGCGCCGACGCAGTCTTGTTGATCGTGGCTGGGCTGGAAAAACGTCAATTGATCGACTTTTCTGCGCTTGCCAAAGAGTTGTCGCTGGATGTGCTCGTGGAGACGCATCATGAGCGGGAACTCGACCTGGTGCTCGAATGGCTGCCGGACGTACGGCTCATCGGGATCAACAATCGCGACCTCAAGACCTTCTCAACGGACCTTGGAGTAACCCTTCGCCTGGCGAAGCGGATTCCCGGCGATAAGCTGATTGTCAGCGAGAGCGGCATTCATACACGAAACGATGTGCTGCGATTGGTGGAAGCCGGCGTGCATGCCATGTTGATCGGTGAATCTCTGATCAGAGCGCAGGATACCGGCGCAAAGATTCGCGAACTGCTGGGTGACGAACCTGCAAAGGAGAACTCATGAGGACGCTGCTTTCTGTTGGTCTGATGGCGGGGGTGCTGACGCTGGCCGGCTGCGTGAACCAGGAGATTCATGAATACTCCCCCAAGTGGGACTCCTGGATGGGCAGCAGCAAAGACGATCGCATCAAGGAGATGGGCATTCCCACCCGCTGCCATTCGTTCAAAGACGGAGGAGAAGTCTGCGAATGGATGATTCCGCAGCAGGACGGGCGACAGGATTTGATCGGGTTGACCTTTAATCCCAAGGGACAGGCCTGCCAATGGTCCTATCGCGGCTTCTATGGCATGCAAAAAAGCAAGACGAGCTGTTGACGCATGACCGTAAAGGTCAAAATCTGCGGGTTGACGAACGTTGAGGATGCGGCGGTGGCGGTGGAGGCCGGCGCGGATGCGCTCGGCTTTGTGTTTCATAAGAAGAGTCCTCGCTGTGCGGAAACGGCAGTGGTGAAGGCGATCATCAGGGAATTGCCCCCGTTTGTGCTGCCGATTGGCGTGTTTGTAAATGAAGAAGCCAGGGTCGTGCGGGACATTATGGACAGCTGTGGGCTTGCCCTAGCGCAGCTCCACGGCGATGAGACCGCCGCCTACTGCGAGTCGTTGGGCCGCCCGGTACTCAAAGCCATACGCCTCAAGGACCGGCAATCGTTTCTTGCGTTGGCTGAGTTGCAGGGCCGCGCGGGCGTGCGCGGTTTTTTGGTGGATGCTTTTTCTCCCGACGCCTATGGCGGGACGGGGCAGGTGGCTGATTGGTCATTGGCTGCCGAAGCTGCATCGGTCGCGCGCATTCTGCTCGCCGGCGGGCTGACTTCCGACAACGTCACTCAAGCCATCGAACAGGTCCGTCCGTACGGCGTCGACGTTAGCAGCGGCGTTGAGGCGAAGCCTGGAAAAAAGGACCACGCAAAAGTCCGGGCGTTTGTGGAAGCCGTGAAGCGTCTACCGCGATAAAGTTCACTTCGCTACGGAGCCGAGGCTGGCGGACGTTTTCAGCATCCTGTTATACTTTCACTTTCTAGATTAGCTGAAGGAAGACACATGGCGATACCAGATCGACATGGGCGGTTCGGACCCTACGGTGGGCGATATGTACCAGAAACTCTGATGCCGGCGCTGCTGGAGTTGGAAGAGGCGTACCAGCGCACGCGCAAGGATAAGAGTTTTCAAACTGAACTGAAACACTATCTCAAAGAATATGTCGGACGGCCGACGCCCCTGTATTTTGCTCAACGCCTGACGAAGCGGCTGGGCGGCGCAAAGATTTATCTGAAGCGGGAAGATCTGTGCCATACCGGCGCCCATAAGATCAACAATGCGATCGGACAGGCGTTGCTCGCGCGCCGAATGAAGAAACCGCGGCTCATCGCCGAGACCGGCGCGGGTCAGCATGGAGTGGCGACGGCAACGGTGGCGGCGATGTTCGGGCTCGAATGCGAAATTTACATGGGCACGGAAGACATGCAGCGGCAGGCATTGAATGTTTTCCGAATGCGGCTGCTCGGGTCGAAGGTGACGGGTGTGGACGCCGGTAGCCGGACCTTGAAAGATGCCATCAGCGAGGCCATGCGGGATTGGACGACCAATGTGCGGACCACGCACTATGTGCTCGGGTCGGTCCTCGGCGCCCATCCCTATCCGATGATGATCCGGGACTTTCAGGCCGTGATCGGGCGTGAGGCTCGCAAGCAGATTCTGGCCGCTGAAGGACGTCTCCCGGATTGCCTGATCGCCTGTGTCGGCGGCGGAAGTAATGCCATGGGGCTGTTCCATGCCTTTGTCCCGGACAAGAAGGTGAGGATGGTCGGAGTGGAAGCCGCTGGCCTCGGCGTGGAGAGCGGGAAACATGCGGCCCGGTTCGCGGGTGGCCGCCCCGGCGTGCTTCAGGGAACGATGACGTATCTCCTGCAAGACGAGAACGGCCAGGTCAACCTCACGCATTCCGTCTCGGCCGGGTTGGATTATGCGGCGGTGGGCCCGGAGCATAGTTATCACAAAGAAACCAACCGGGCGGAATACACCTCGGCGACCGACGATGAAGCCCTGGCCGCCTTCGACTTGCTTGCGCGGGAAGAGGGCATCATGCCGGCACTGGAAAGTGCCCATGCCATCGCGGAGGTGGTGAAGTGTGCGCCCCGCATGAAAAAGCATCAGATCATCGTGGTGAACCTGTCGGGTCGTGGTGATAAAGATGTGCAGCAGGTGGCCCGAATCAAAGGCGTGACCCTCTAGCAGGAGGTTGAAAACGGCCTCCAGCTTTGTTCTCGCGGCGTGCAGAGGTTCGACGTACTGCAGGAGTACGCCTCACCTCCGCGCTTGCTGCGGCCGCGCTGGATGATCGTTTTGAACCTCCTGTGATTAGCTTTTAGGACGATCGAGAGGCAGAGGTATATCGAGATGAATCGTTTAGATCAGACGTTCGGGCGGTTGAAAGCGAAGGGAGAGAAAGCCCTCATCACCTATATCATGGCCGGTGATCCGTCGTTGCAGGAGACGGAACAGTTGGTGCTCGAACTGGAGCGGGCGGGGGCCGACATCATTGAATTGGGTGTGCCCTTTTCCGATCCCATCGCGGATGGGCCGGTGATTCAACAGGCAGCCGAGCGCGGGTTGCAAAGCGGCACCTCGCTCCGCAGGATTCTCGAGGCGGTGACACGTCTGCGCGCCACGACCCAAATCCCTATCGTCCTGATGGCCTATTACAACAACATTCATGCGTTTGGAGAAGCAGACTTTTGCAGCAAAGCCGCTGCGGCTGGCGTCGACGGCCTCATCGTCCCGGACATGCCGCCCGACGAAGCGGAACCGCTCCGCCAGCCGGCGGCTGCGGCTGGCCTGCACCTGATTTTTCTCCTGGCGCCCACCAGCACGGCGTCACGCCGCGCCTACGTGGCGAAGGAGTCCGGCGGATTTGTCTATTATGTTTCCCTCACAGGTATTACTGGGGCTAAACTGAACGACATGGCGGGCGTGCGAGACAACGTCGCCAAGATCAGGAAGCACACCAAGACACCCGTTGCCGTGGGATTCGGCGTCGCCACGCCGGAAGATGCCGCGCGGGTCGCTGAGACTGCGGATGGCGTCATCGTCGGGAGTGCGATTGTCCGTCGTGTTGGAGAACATGGGCAGGATGGCCGTCTCGTTCACGAAGTGGGGTCCTTCGTTCGTTCCCTCAAGGCTGCCATGCAGCCCGGATAACCGGGTTACCTTCGGCATCCACTCGTCATCATCTTCGTTCGTTTCCGATTCTGTTTGCAGGCCGATCGCGCGTGATTCTTCGACATCAGGCCTGACTCGCATCCATCTCGGTCTCGTGCCCCCTATCAACATTCAGCAACAATCATGCAGAGCGGTCGCGCTCTGCCTCGCAACGATGGACAGTTCACACGAGGAGATGCCATGGCCGTAGCTCGCCGTAAGGTCACTCGAACCACCCGTAAGACGACATCCACGAATTCGTCAGTCGCCGCGCGGAGAAAAACCGCTGTCCGCAAGCCGGCTCCAATAGGCGAAGATCGGCTCCTGCGTACGCTGCAGCAGGGGCTGTTCAACACCCTGTCGAGTGCCGAGGGTGAAGGGCGCTCGCCGATCGGTGTGGCTGCGGTGTTCGTACAATTGTTCCTGCAGGTGACCAAGGTCCAGGCTGTGGCGCTGTATGTGCGTGACGAGCAAACCCGTGAGATGGCCTGTCTGGCTGAAGCAGGCAGCAACGATCCATCCGTGACGGAACTCTGGCAGGAGGGGTTGAAGAAAACGGAGGAGAATTCTCAGGTTGTCAGTGGCGAGTTGCATGCGGTCCGATTGCATCGGATCAACCGATTGGACGGGGTCGCCATGTTCCGGACAGGAAAGTCTCAGCGGTTGCCCTCGCGCAAACTCCTATCGCTCCTGACGGCGGTGGAACCCTGGTTGGCGATTCTGCTGGACCACGCCCGGTTGACCGTCAAATATGCCGCCAAGATTCTTCGCATTCAGCATATGGAGCAGGTGAGCGATATCTTGAATTCGTCCCTGGCCGAGGGAGAAAAATTGCGGCGGGCATTGGATGCGGCAGTTCGATTGGTCGAAGCGGAGGCCGGCGCGCTGTTTCTGGTGGCTGCCGACGGGACGTTGACGCTGTCCGCCATCGGCGGAGAACGCGCGTCGGGACTCACGGCGTTGCAATCGACCATTGCCGCGGGGGTGTATCGCACGGGGCAGGCGGTCCTCATCACTCAGGGCCGGCAGGACGCCCGCTTGGTGGCAGGTCATGGATGGCAGGCCGCTCTGTCGGTCGCATCGCTTGTGTCTGTTCCGGTCCGGATGGGCGCCCGGGCGGTCGGGGTGCTCGAAGTGGTGAATCGGCGCAGCGGTAAGCCGTTCAGCAATTGGGATGTGTTGGAACTGGCGAGTCTCTCAAATCAGTTCGGGCTTGCGATCGATAATCTCAGAAGGGGAGCGGGCGGTGGCAGGGCCTGACCGGATTGCGCAAGGTCAGCGTTTTTCAGGCGGCATATATTTGATCATGTCGGCTGCCAGTTTGGTGGCCAGATCCTTCATATCGGGGCGGATGAAGAGATAACTTTCCTGCACCTGATGGCGCGCCTTCCAGACGATGGCGCCGTTAATCGCGTCCACCAGCCGCATACTCAATCCAACACGGGCGATGTTGTCGCCCTCTTCCCGTGTGTATTCCCACGCATTCACCTTGACCACCAGCAGGGAATCGGCGCCCAGGGCATGCCCGATCTTGATCGCGGAACTCTTGTCTGATTGGCCGGTTGTTTCCATCCGTGAAAAATACATCACCAGCGCATCGAAGGCATCTTTTGTGGTCTGGAACGTGTCGGTGACCTGATCGGGCGGTACGACCTTTTCGACCCGGCGGCTCTTGATCAGGACTTTCGCGACCACCTCCTCGACGTCTTCACGAGCGCTGTCATAGGTCCCCGAAATCGGAAGAATCGCCATAGTTTTCGGGTAAAAGCCCCGCGCGGCCGGTCCTTCCCACATTTCCTGCAAGCCCCCGCAGCCTGCCAGCAGGGCAGTTATCACGAGGCAGAGAACAACACTGATGGTAGAAACTGTGTGACGTGTCATGGTTCGTATAACAAGTGTAGCAAATCGATTCACTGCCGGACGCGACCCTAGAAGGTCACGGCGATAGATCCAGAGGCCAGGGCAGCCTGGTCCCTGAAATCATACCCGCCGGCGATATCGATGCGCAAGGCTAGGACACGAATGCCGAAGCCTGCCGTCTGGATAAATGGTGTTTTGGCATCCTGCATATTTTTGAACGCGCCGAGTCGAAAGGACAATAGCTCGGAGAGAATTGTCTGTTCTGCGCCGAGGCTCAGGACCTGGCTGTACACACCGGGAGTGAGGGTATTGTTCTTCGTAATATCCACATCAGCCGTGAGCGTCAGAGAGTTGTATGGGTTCACGGCGATGCCGGTTCGGACTTGTGGTAACAATTTGAATTTGTCCCCGTTCGGCGCATCGAAGGTCGGCGCGTTGATATCCTTAGCGACGATACCCATCCGCAACCAGGACGAGGGCCGGAACATGGCGCCGATGTCGATGCCGAGCGCGGTTGAGATCTTGGCGCGCCCGATGTCCTCGAAGACCTTCATATCGTCGCTTGCGCCACGGATATTGGTGGCGCCGGTGTAGGCCGCGCCTTGGATGACCTTGCCGGTGACGCCGATGGAAAAGATCCGATCCATGAACGCATAGGCATACGACATCGCGGCCTGCCGGACTTCCAGTCCGTTCATGGCGAATTGCCCGTTGACGGTCAGATTAGTGCCGTTGTTCGTAAAGCCGACCGGGCCGCGTAAAAAGCCGCCGGCTGTGGCGACATCCGACACGTTAAATCCCAACGCGTGTTCGCCGAAGTTGCCCTTCACGTAAAATCCGCCGGAAGCGGCCGCCGTCAGATTGGTGCCAGGTTTGTTCATGCGATCGATGTGTTGTTGCAGCCGGGCGACATTGGCCGCCGACGTGTCATTCAAGTTCACATTATTGATGTCTTTGATCGTATCGAAGACGTCGCCGCGATCCACCACCTGGCCGCCGCCTTGAATCCGCATGTCGAATTTCTTGCTCATCGCCATCCCAGCAGGATTCCAATAGGTAGCGAGCGAGTCGGTCGTTGTGGCGACACCTGCTCCGCCCATACCCATCTGGCGTGATCCGACAAACACAAATTCGACCGCTGCCGCCTGGAGTGGCAGGAGGATGGCGAGCAATATGGTCGTGTATCGAACGTATGCTGTGACGTGTGCCTTCATAAAGTCAGTGGAACTCCGGCTCGTGACGATGGTTGGCGCAGTCTACGAAAACATGCTGAAGCCGTCAAGACGTCACTGCCCGCCTAGACGCCTTCGGCGAGGCATAGTCTAAGATGAGATGATTGCGCCATCCTGCATGGAGATGATGCGGTCGGCTTGGGCGGAGAGCTTGTCGTTGTGCGTGACGATCACAAACGTGGTGCCCCGCGAGCGATTCAATTGACGCATGAGCGCGAAGAGCGCCTCGCCGGTGTGGGTATCGAGGTTACCGGTCGGTTCATCGGCCAACACCAGATCTGGTTGCTGCATCAAGGCGCGCGCCACGGACACCCGTTGCTGCTCACCGCCGGAGAGTTCGCCAGGTTTGTGATGCAGGCGATCAGCAAGACCAACCTCGCCGAGGAGCTTGCTGGCTTCGCCGACGACATCGGCCATCTCCCGCTTTTGAATCATGGCCGGCAAACAGGCATTCTCGAGCGCCGTAAATTCCGGCAGCAGGTGATGAAACTGAAAGACGAACCCGACACGTTTATTTCGAAACTCCGCCTGCTGTTGTTCCGTAAGCTGAAACAGATTCTGCCCATCGAACGACACGGTGCCTTTGGTGGGCCGGTCCAATGTGCCGAGAATTTGAAGGAGGGTGCTTTTGCCTGCTCCTGACGCGCCCATGATGGCAATGAGTTCGCCGCGCTGAATGCGCAGGTTGATGTTATTCAACACCACCAGCTCGCGCCCGCCCATCGGAAATGTTTTATAGAGGTCGACGACGTCAATCATGCGGCAACTGCAACGTGAAATGTTAAATGATCAATGGTCGCGTTCGTAGTTCGTTGGCGCTCCGTATCACTCATATCGGAGGGCGGCGGCCGGATCAAGTTTGGCCGCTTGGAGCGACGGATACAGCGTGGCAGCGAAACTGATCAGAATGGCCGATCCTGCGACCAGCAACACATCCGATCCCAGGACATGAACCGGAATCTTGGAAATATAGTAGACGGTTGGATCGAAGGTCCAGAACGTTTGGATCAACCAGAGGAACGCATACCCGAGCGGGACACCGATGGCCGCACCGGAACAGCCGATGATCAGGCCGTTGAGCATAAAAATCCGCATGATGCCCTTGCGGGTGGCGCCCATCGCTTTGAGGATCGCAATCTCGCGCTGTTTCTCGGTCACGATCATCGTGAGAGTACTGACGATGTTGAAGGAGGCGACGATCGTGATCAGGACAAGCAGCAAAAACATCATCGTCTTTTCCAGCTTCAGGGCCGAGAAGAGGTTTCGGTTCATTTGCATCCAGTCCCTCGCCCAGAAAGCAAAACCAAGCTGTTGCTCGATCGAGCGGGCGACGTCCGCCGCTCGGAAGACATCGGCAACTTTGACCTCAATGCCCGTTACCGCCGCGCTCATGTTGAAAAACTTTTGCGCTTCTCCCAGCTCGATGTACGCGAGGGAAGAATCGTATTCGTACATGCCTGATTGGAAGATGCCGACGACGACGAACTGCCGGATTTTCGGGGTCATGCTGGCGCCGGTAACCGGACCGACCGGTGAGACGACGTTCAGCTGGTCGCCGGGGAAGGCGCCGAGTCGCATCGATAATTCTTTGCCGAGGATGATGCCCGGCCGCATGGCGGTATCCGGTCCATTTGGTTCGCGTTCCTTTTCAGGAATGACGACCTTTGTGGAATGCGAAAGATCGTCGAGGTTGCCATTCACCAAGTTGTGGGCCAGCTCGGTCACGGTTCCTTCGCGCGCCGGGTCGATCCCGCGAAGGATAATGCCCTGCACCCCTGAGGGAGAGGTGAGGAGCACCTGCCGGAAGATGAAAGGGGTCGCGGCGACGACGTCCGGAACACCCGCCACCTTCTTCACCAGTTCTTCGTAATCGACCATGGACTCCTTCATGCGGTCGTTCACCAGAATATGCGCGGTGGTGCCAAGGATCTTCGCCTGCACGTCCTCCTTGAACCCGGTCATGATGCCGACTGTGCCGATCAACGCGGCCACGCCGAGCGTGATTCCGACGATGGACACGATCGTGTTGAAGGAGATGGTCCGGTTGCGTCGCTTCGCGCGCAGGTAGCGCAGGCCGATGAAGATTTCGTAGGGAAGCGCCATGTCTACTTTTCAGGCCTGAGTTGCGGGAAGAGCACGACATCCCGGATGGAAGCCTGATTGGTGAAGAGCATGACGAGACGATCGATACCGATGCCTTCACCGGCGGTCGGCGGCATGCCGTATTCGAGCGCGCGCAGGAAGTCTTCGTCCACCCGATGGGCCTCCTCGTCACCCGCCGCGTGCTGGGCGGCCTGAGCTTCGAAGCGCTCACGCTGATCGAGCGGATCGTTCAACTCGGAAAAGGCGTTGGCGATCTCGCGGCCGGCGATATAGAGCTCGAACCGGTCGGTCAACGAGGGATTGGAATCCTTGCGGCGCGCGAGGGGAGAGATCTCAATCGGGTAGTCGGTGATAAACGTCGGTTGCTGCAGTTTCGGTTCGACGGTTTCTTCAAAAATCTCGTTCAGAATATTCACGAGCGACCCTTTTGGATCAACTTCGACGCCGAGCCGTTTGGCGGCGGCGAGGGCTTCGTCGCGATTCGTGAGGACCGACGGCGGCAAGCTGTTCACTTCCAGGATAGACTGGTGGTAGGACCACCGTCGCCAAGGCGCCTTCAGGCTGATCTCCGTACCCTGATAGTCGATGGTCGTGGTGCCGAGAATGTCCTGAGCCAATCGGCCAAAGAGTTCTTCGGTGAGCGCAATCAGGTCGTGATAATCGGCATAGGCAACGTAAAACTCCAGCATGGTGAATTCGGGGTTGTGAATCGTCGAGATTCCTTCGTTCCGGAAGTTCCGGTTGATTTCGAAGACGCGGGGAAATCCGCCGACGATCAGCCGTTTGAGATAGAGTTCCGGCGCGATGCGGAGATAGAGTTCGGCGCCCAGGGCGTTGTGATGGGTGACAAAAGGTTTGGCGGCCGCGCCGCCTGGAATCGGATGCATCATCGGCGTTTCGACCTCGAGGAAGCCCCGTTCAATGAGAAACGCGCGGATCCCGGAGACGATGCGGCTGCGCAGGGCGAAAATCTGATGCACCTGTGGATTGGCGATCAAGTCGACGTATCGTTGCCGATATCTGGTTTCTACGTCGGTGAGCCCGTGCCATTTTTCCGGTAGCGGCCGGAGGGCTTTGCTCAGAAAGGTGAGCGTCTTGGCCTCGACGGTGAACTCATTGGTCTTGGTGCGAAAGAGGATGCCGGTCACGCCGATCCAGTCACCCAGATCCAGCCCCTCCGAAATCTGGTGGGCCTGCTCACCCAGCGTGTCCTTCTTCAGATAGACCTGGAGACGATCGGACCCGTCTTGCAACACGGCAAAGGCCGCCTTGCCGAAGCGGCGCAACCCGACGATACGGCCGGCGAGGGTGCACCCGACCTGTTCCTGCTCCAGCACCTCTTTGGTCTTTTCTCCATGGAGGCGCGCAAGCTGCCCGGCACGGTCCTTGATTTCGAAGCGCGTGCCATAAGGCGCCACACCGAGCTGGCGGAGGTGGTCAAGTTTCTTGATGCGTTGTTGCCGTTGATCGTTTAATTCGTCCATGAATAGGTCTCTCGTCGTTCCTATCCCGCGGCCCGCGAAGCAGGCAACACAAGATCGGCGTCATACGTTATACGTCGTCATCTGTCATGGGCACCGGCTGGGGAGTCTTGCCGCCGGTCATTTTTCTCTGGAGATAGGCTTCAATGAAGCCGTCGAGATCGCCATCCATCACGGCTGACACCTGACCGACTTCGTGCCCGGTTCGATGGTCTTTCACCATCTGATAAGGCTGGAAAACATAGGAACGGATCTGGCTGCCCCAGGCGATATCTTTTTTCTCACCGACGATCGCGTTGAATTCGGCTTCCTTCTTGCGCTGTTCCACTTCAAAGAGGCGGGCTCTCAAAATTTTCATCGCGCCGTTACGATTTTGGAGCTGAGACCGCTCATTCTGACATTGCACCACGATACCGGTCGGAATGTGGGTGATGCGAATGGCCGTCTCTACCTTGTTGACATTCTGACCGCCTGCGCCGCCAGCCCGGAACGTGTCGACCCGCAGATCTTTGTCCTCAATGACCACCTGCACATCATCGTCGAGTTCCGGATACACGAAGACGGACGCGAAGGAGGTGTGCCGGCGCTTGTTCGCGTCGAACGGAGAAATTCTCACCAGGCGATGCACGCCGGCCTCGGCCTTGAGGTAACCATAGGCATAGGGGCCGTTGACGGACAGCGTGGCGCTCTTGATGCCGGCCTCTTCTCCAGCCTGCAAATCCAATGTCTCGATCTTGAATCCCTTTTGCTCGGCCCACCGGACATACATCCGAAGCAGCATTTGCGCCCAGTCTTGCGACTCGGTGCCTCCGGCTCCGGGATGGATGGCGAAGATGGCGTTGTTCGCATCCAACTCGCCTGACAGCAGCAACTCGATGCGGAACTGAGCGACGGATTTTTCGAACGGGTCGAGTTCAGCCGTGAGTTCCTGCTCCAGTCCGGTATCTCCTGACTCCAAGGCCAAATCCAGGAGCGCTTCGATGTCGCTCTGACGACGTTCGGTTTCACGCCAGCGCGAGAGTTCGCGATCCAGGGCGGCCTTGCGCCGGTTCACTTTGGCGGCAGCCTGCGTATCTTTCCAGAAATCCGGCTGCGAGGTTTTGACGTCGATGTCGTTGAGTTCAGCGGTCATCCGAGCCAGGTCAAAGATGCCCCCGTAGCTGCGCTAACTGTTCGCCAAGGGTTCGCACACGGACCCGGACATCATCCAACATGGCACGGTCCTTTCTCTCTCAGGCTGGTCGCCCGGCAGGTTCGCCACCGGCTGGTTCCGAATTAGGCGAGAAGTAGCCGGTCAAGCACAAAAGCGCGATGAGTATAGCACAGGCATAGGCAAAGAGATCACCGTATTGAGAGTAAAAGGTCGGTTGATGACTCACAGGAATCGTCCCTCGCAACGCGTCTTGCGTGAAGATCGGCGACTGTTGCAGAACACGGCCGTACGGGTCGATGAACCCGGAGATTCCAGTGTTGGCCGCCCGTGCGAAGGCAACATGATTCTCCACGGCGCGAAAGACCACCATGCCGAAATGTTGATAGGGAGCTGACGAGGGGCCGAACCAGGCGTCATTGGTGAGGGTGACCATGAAATCCGCCCCGTTCGCCGCAAACTGTCGCACCAGATTAGGGAAAATCACTTCATAACAAATGACCACGCCGAACTTCAGATGGAAGTCCGGATTGGTGGCCGCAGCAATCATCGGCGGAGTCTTCTCGTGTGGTTTGAACATCAGGAGCGTGGAGCCTGGACCGGGCTCGAAGTCGCCGATTCCTTCCACCAGCTTGTCCAGGAAAAACAGGAGCGAGTTGTGAAAGGGAATGTATTCCCCGAACGGTACCAGATGCTGCTTATCGTATCGGCCGAGGATCTGACCATCGGTCGCCAGCAGGTAGGCGCTGTTCAGTAGGAACGGCTTTCCGTCGGGATGGCGTCGTAACGCCGGACTCCCGAATAACAGGGGCGCACCGGCGCGTTGCGCCATTTCGCTGACGATGGCCCGGTATTGCGGCTCCATCTCGAACACAAAGGGGGTGGCGGCTTCAGGCCAGACGATGAGATCCAGGTTCTCACCCAACCCGGCGGTCAAGCGATCATAGCGGGACATGGTTTCCTGGCGGAACGCCACATCCCATTTTTGAGCCTGCTCGACGTTCGGTTGAACGACGCCGACGGACAACGTGCGTGTCGCGGCGTGCTGGGCCGCAGACAGGACGCTTGTGCCATAAAACAGGGCCACTCCGAACCCTGCCGCGGCCGCGACCGAGGAGGGCCAGGGAAAGGAACGGATTTGAAAGCCTCGGTACGCTTTGAAGCTCCAAATCAGTGTTTCCGCAAGCGCGGCATTGACCAGCACCAGCAGAAAGGAGACCCCATAGACCCCGAAATGGTCGGCGAACTGAATGATAGAAAGCCATTGATACTGGGAATAGCCGAACAGCGCCCAGGGTAATCCGGAGAGAAAATATGTGCGGATCAGTTCCAGCGTGACCCAGAGAAACGGCGCAGGCAGAAACCCGAGCGTCGGAAAGGCGGTCCTGATCCAGGACAGCGCACCGGCATACAGGGCGAGGTAGAGGCCAAGATAGACCGTCAGCAATAACATGACAAGGGTCGCGATCGGGAGCGGCACCTTGCCATAGATATTCATGGCGGTAATCACCCAGAACATGGCCCCGGTAAAGGCAAGCGTGCCGGCCAGCCATCCCACCCGGAAAGCACGGCGCGGTGAAGCATATTCGACGGCGATATGCAGCGGGACCAGGGCGAACCAGGCCACGAAGCCGAGGTCGAATGCCGGAAATGACAGGGGATAGAGAAAACCGCTCGCGCAGGCAAGCAGGATGAGGCGTGCGCGGGAGATGGTCATTGGCGGTAACTTAACGAAAGCCTTGAGTAGATTCAACAGTCCTGTTTGAACTGTCTACTCCGGAGTGGCCGGATCTGTCGGTCTCGGGTCGCGCTCCTACCGTCCCGGGGGGCCACTCGATGGCCCGAATCGTCCCGGGGTGTGAGGGACGGCAGGCGCTTGTGGCTGTGGGATGGCCATGCCTTTGGGCAGAAGCGGCAGGAGAGGGGCGGGCGTGAGGAGATTCGGCGGTGTCGGTGTTCCAAATGGTGTGACCGTACCGGGTGTGATGCCATGGGTGGCACTGAAGTTTTGAGCCGGGCGTCCTGATCCGATGTGCAAGGGATCCTTATTGCCATCCTTCAACGGAGAGACCATGCCGGTGGTTCTATCGGATTGCCAGAGGGGAGAGGCCTGCGCATCGGCGTGAGGGTGCGGCGCGATCAACAGCCCCATGGCGAGGAGCACCACAACAGCGACGGTTTGCATGCAAACCTCCCGAAACAAGAAGAGCGCCAGCATCTGATACAGACATCCTACCAGAAGGTGGAAGAACGCCGTGAAGCACGTTTCGAGTTTGTGGCTAGTTCAATGTCGCGAACGCCAGCAGGCCGCGCCGGCATTCGCTTTTTCCGGTCTTGACCGATTTTTTCTCGAAGCGTAGACTATTTCATCGGAGTCAGTACCACCCTTTGTATAGGTGGGTACATGGTCCACCGTGGCACACATGACCGCGGCAATGACCAAGCCAGTCTTGTCCCGTGTCCTCCATCCGGTTCTCTCCCGCGTCGATACGTTCAGCAGGTACCTTCGGCGGCGGCTTTTCACTCCGCCGGGCTCACGGTCTACATCCAGGAAGCCATCTGTTACCTTTTTCAAAGGAGGCCTAGTTATGCGCAGACGAATGGGTTCCCGTGCCGTACGACTTACGGCGCGTCGGCATCCTGCCTGTTTGCCACGCGCCGGACGACCTGAGGCAGGAAGGAGGGCGCCATGGGACGCAAATATGACCTTGTCGATGTCATGGCAGCGATCGGTTTGGTGGCCACACTTTTCGGAGGGTACCTTCTGGTGACGGCTGCCGATGGTTTCTGGCAGGCGCCGGTCTCTCCGACCATGAGTAGTGCCATCGCCGGCAATGACCCATCCATGGGCATGCAGTATCTTCAACCGGTATTAGGTCAAGCCATCGTGCAAGACCTGCTGCTGGATCGGGATGCCGGCGCAGCCTTGTCGGCTTCTGCCATGGAACTGAATCGGGCGGTCGGGGAATCGGAGCGAATGTCCACCACACTCTTAAGTCCGCTCGTGTTGGCGGAATTGCGTGCCTTCGGGCAGGAAGCCGATCACCAGGCGCGAATGCAGTACGTCATGGGCAGGGCCGTCGTCAATCAGACGCGGCGTGGAATCGCGACTGGAATGTTTTCTGCCGATCAGTACGCCAGCGACTTCAATACCAACCTGATCAGGACCGCCGAGTTAACCGGGCAGCGCATGCATGACCAATTCGAGGCGACGAGACAAGCGGCGATTGGCCGATCGATCGTTGAGGCCATTCAGGAGGAAGATCAGATGACCGCCACGGCCCAGGAACGAGTCGGACGGGCTGTCGTGCAGGTCACCCAGGCTCAGGAACGGTATGCAGAGGCGAAAGCCGACCGGCAGATCCAGCTGGCGAGTGCGACGATTGCGGCGATGCGCACGGATGCGTTGATGGACCGGCTGGCGCTGTTAGAAGACATGTCGGCTGAGCGGACGGTTATCGCCCATCATCGGGCTGCGAGCGCGGACGTCTCTCGCGGGTCCTTGATCCTGGCGTGTGTGGGCCTCATAGCCTTGTTTGTGGGCGGATTGGCATTCAGCAGCCGGAAGGGCGACACGGAGAGTATCCCGCTTTGGAAGCTGGAGACGCTGCTGCAATTGCATCGGTCAGGAAGATAACCGGAGCACCCTGGGAATCGAGGGGCGATTCCCAGGGTGTCAGAGAGGAGAACGAGTATGTCGTGGGAGAATTGGGCTGTCGCCATCGGACTCGGCGCGCTCCTCATGATGTTCTTCGGGTTGATGGAGATATTTTTTGCCGGTCCGCGGCATCCGTTGGATCAGTCACAGCGGAAATAGTGTTCAGTTCAGGCAGGACCAGAGGCCCGGCAACATCACCTTCGCCATGGCTTTGAGTTCAGCTTCCGATTGCGGGGGAACGCCGGACAGGGCGATGCCGAAGTCACGACCTTTTGACCAGCGTACGGTCGCCCGCCGGATCAGCATGGGGGTTTCGGGGATCGCCTGAATCACAATGACCACCAACTCCATACCGACTGTCACGGCTTCTCTGCCGCGAACGCGGCCCCCTTCGATGTTGAAGTCCTCGGTCACGCCAATCGTTTGAAAAGCGCCATTCGAGTAATAAATCGGATATTGCACGGGGAGACGTCTGGTTCCACGTTCGCGATACGAAGCGTTCATCTCGACCCTGTTCCTTTCATCAGGTGATCACGGTTTGTTTCCGGTAGCATCATACAGCGTTTCGATCTCGTGAGTGCTCTTTCCTGCCACAACATCAGCGCAGCGGCTATCATGCCCCCCAGTAGGTCGTTCCCCACATCGTGGAGGGATGCTTCTCGTCCGGGGGCCGCGCCCTGAGCCACTTCTGTCCAGAGGCCGAAGACGCCGGTCGCCAGGATTCCGATGCAGGCCGCATGGATGACCGGCCAGCCCCGGCGAAGTAATCCCCACATCACTAACCAGGCTAACAATCCATAGGCAGGCACATGAGCTCCGTCGCGCCAGTTCCCCGGCACGAGCTCAATAAGAGAACCACCCAATCCGATGCCCGGTGCGGCCACCGCAAGGCCACTCAATAACAGCATGTAGCACGCGATGACGAAGGCCGCCAAAACCATGTGAGGGAAACTCTCCGGTGAGTCCACGTGACCCTGCGCAGAGTACTGTGCAGGAAGTGGAGCGCACCATCGGTCCTTCGGCCGAGTGGATAGTGCTTTCGAGGGGCGAATGCACGCCGGAGGGTCAGCCTAGCAACGAGGGGAGGCGAGGGAAGAGAGGGGCCGGATGTGACGGCTCAGGATTTCTTGTCGGGCTTCTGGTGTTGCCACTCTGACGGACTGGCCAAGTGAGCGTGATAGGCATGGCCGAATCCGAGCACCAGGTGGGCCTCATTCATACGGAGTTCCCAAATAGCGAAGTCGCCGAATCCGAACAGCATCCGTGATTGCGGGAATTGTGTCAGGTAGCGCTGCCTTACCCGGTCATACGATTCGTGGGACGGAGCGAGAATCGCTCCTGCGCCTTGCAGGTTGAGGCGTTGTAAGGCGGATGGGTTCTTCCCCGCTCCATCAGGTTCGCCGATAAACAGACTGACGCGGGGATCCTGGAGCATGTGCTGGGTGTGCAATGCCAGGCGGCTTAGATGGAGATAGACGCGGGACCAATCGCCTCCGATGAGATAAGGGACATGTGACCCGAACGGATGGCCCTGTTTGAGGGTCAAGAGTATGGCCGTACGTACCTGCGCGATGAGTGTATCGCAGGCGTTCTGTACCTCTTGGGTCGGCATGGCATCCGGGATCGGCATAGATCACCCTCCAGTACGGTCATTGTAGCTGCCTCTGGTCCATTGTCCAGTCATCTGACAATGCGGACAGGCCGCTCCCACGAGAATTGTGCCGGATCATGCTTTGCGTCGGGGATAGGCGCAGGATAAGATGGGGCGCAGGCAAGTGCGACTACGGTGACGCGAGAAAGGGAGACGCAGACCATGAGACACAAGCATTGGATGTTGGCGCTGGTAGGAATGTGTGCCGTGATCGGCATGACCGGTTGCGGCGGGAAGCAGGCCGAAATCAAAGAAGACCGCTTGACCGTCGGGCGGGTACAGGGCGAAGTGAAAGTTGGAATGTCGGCCGCGCAGGTGGCGGAGCTCCTGGGCTCCCCGAACATTGTCACCACCGACGACAAGCGGCGGGAGGTGTGGATCTATGACAAGGTGTCGACGGATCGAGTCGACACGTCCAGCTCATCCTATGCCGGGCTCATTATTTTGGGCACGAACTCCAGCGACCGCTCCAGCTCCCAGCGCCAGCGCACGCTGACCATCATCATCAAGTATGACGAAGAGAAAAAGGTCAGGGACTTTGCCTATAACTCCACCCAATTTTGAGTGGCCCGGCCCGGTGGCGGGACGTAGGTGGGCCCTTGTCATCTTTGCACTGGCCTGGCCGATGCTCTTTGGCGGCTGCGCAAAGCGGATGCAGCCGGCGCAGTTTTTTGAACTCTCCCCGGAGAGCAGCGCCAACAGGGCGATGCAAACCCGTCTGTTCGAGACCGGGGCGGATAACGAATTGTTGTCGGCTTCGGCCGCCGCGCTGCAAGATCTGGGATTCCAGATAGAAGAAAGCGTGCGGGAGGTGGGACTGCTGCGGGCGGCAAAAGAGCGCAGCGCCCGTGAATATGGCCAGTATCGCAACCGCTTTTTTATCTGGCTCCTGTCGCTCGGGCATCTGGTGATGCCCGTCGATTTGCATCAAAAAATTGCGGCGACGATTGTGACGCGTCCCGCCAGCCAGGATCAGGCGCGACAGGAAGTCCGGATCATGTTCTATCGGGTGGTATGGAAGGGGGATGGGCAGGCCGACCGTAATTATATTCCCCCCGGCGAACAGAAAATGGAAATGATTCGGGATCCCGAGATTTACCAGCAATTTTTCGCGAGGCTTTCCAAGGCCGTGTTCTTGGAGCCGCATTCGATTTAACTGCGAGGGCACATGAATCGGACATATGTCATCGGGGCGGCGGCGATCATGGCGGGAACGGTTATGGTGCAGGGCTGCGTTGCTCCGGAGCCGCGGCAAGAATTGTTCGCGCCGACCGATGCGCAAATGAAGATCCGAAGTGCGCAGAGCCGCACCTTCGAGGTCAACGATGCCACTGTGGCAATGCGCGGCGTGATCGCGGCCTTGCAGGATTTGGGATTTATCATCGAACGCGCCAATGCGCCGCTCGGGCTGGTCACGGCGGCGCGTTTTGCCGAACCCAACTATTATGATGTGCTTGGCGTGACAGTCACGGTTCGACCGCAAGAAGCCGGTAGGACGATGATCCGGGCCAATGCCATCTATAACAGTAAGCCCATCGAGGATCCGAAGGTGTATCAGAACTTTTTTGCGGCCGTGGAGCGGTCGTTATTTTTGGTGAAGGACTAGCCGGTGGCCGCTTTCCGTCGTATAGTCCTGTCCCCATCCGGAGGGTCGAGCGGCCGAGCGATCGCCAGTTCTCTCGTGCTTCTGGCGGCCCTTGCGGGCGGATGTTCGCCCTATGAGTGGCGGCATGAAAACCAATGGGAATCGCGCGACCAGATTTGGCTATCGGAGGCGAGCCAGGTCAAAGTGCGGGCGGCGCAAAGCCGGGTCTTCGATCAGGCGGATCGACATAAAACCATCCAGGCCGTGGTCTCAACCTGTCAGGATCTGGGGTTTGCCGTTGAAGTGCTGGACGAAACGTTGGGAATCGTCTCGGGAAAAAAGTTTGATGATTACGAACCGTCTCGATTGAGTGATGCTTCGTACCATCTCTATCGGGACGACGGGTTGTTGATTCAGACTCGGCATTTCCGCAGCTGGGGACCTTTTTACCACCGGAGCAATCTGGTTCGCCTCACGGTCACCGTTCGGCCGCGAGGAGACCGGCAATTGGTCGTGCGGGCCAGTGCGCAATATTATTTGAAGGCTATCGAGTCTCCCGATCCCTACCAGCAATTTTTTCGCACATTGGAACAAGCTCTGTTCATTCAGGCGACTGCGTTGCCTTAGCAGGATGGTGAGACCGGCAAGAAATTATCAGCGGCGGGATTCAGTCACCGGATGTTTATGGGCGCCGTTCATCATGGCGGACGGGAGGACCGGATCAAGATTGAATGCCACGCTGATTCGAGGCGCCGTTCCATGGTACGTGTTCACGGCATGAAACAGCCATCCGGGAAAAAGCAGGCATTGTCCCGATGCCGGCGCATAAGAGATGCTGGTTCCCGCATCATGCAATTCGCTCATGCTGTACTGAAGATACGGCGCCAGCATGCGGGGCAAACAGCCGCGAGGATCGTAAATCTGTAACTCTCCCCCCTTTTCTTTGGCGGCAGAAACCTCGCCTGCATCCACGTAGTACACACCGGCCCAAAAACTGCCGGGGTGGGAATGGGCCGCATTGGCGCCGCCGTTCCTCTGCACATTGGCCCAGACTTCCACCACATCCCAGTCCGGTCGACCATGGCCCTGTCCGCAGCGCTGGGAAAAGGTAGTGACTTGTTTCGCCACTTCCAGAACCGGCGCGAACAACTCGCGTAACGGTTCGCCGGCCCACTCGAGCATGGAGAGATCGTGAGGGGAAGACCAGCCGACCACTTCGGTATCTTGATGGGTCGGAACGGACGCCTCCCGTTCAAGAATCAGGGGAGAGAGCCTGGCGTTGATCCGTGTATGGTCAGCGGGCGTGAAGACCAGCAGAGGTGTGGAGAAGAGGGGCGTAATTTGGATCTCGATCTCGGTCGGCATGGATGGTATCCCATACTGAACCACGAGCGCGAACGGCTGCACCGTATCCCCCGGATACGACGCCTGTCAACCGATATGTTTACGCAGGAGGTGCGGCGGCAGGATTTTCAGGACAATCAAAGGAGAAAATCTTCGGGCGATTCGAGGTGCTGCCCGGGCCAGTGGCCAGGAGAGCGCCTGCTTGACAGCGGTTTCCCGTCGGCCTAGCCTGGTGTGGCCACGATCGATCGACTCTATAACCAGGGAGGCCATCATGTCTGTCGCCCGTGTGACGGAAATCATTGCCGCGTCCCCCAAGAGTTTTGACGATGCCATTCATCTGGGCATTGCCCGCGCCAACAAGACGCTGCAACATGTGAAGAGCGCGTGGATCGAGGATCAAAAGGTCGATATCGAGGACGGGAAGATCACGCAGTATCGCGTGGCGTTAAAAGTGACGTTCGTGCTGAAAGAATAAGGAGCATCATGAAAAATGTCGAACTGACCGTCGAGGGGGCCTGGTTAACTATCAAGGTGGATCTGTCGAAGGAGTTCGGCCCGTCGGCTTCGGGAAAGACCACCATCATCGCCTCCACCGAGGGCAATGTCACCATTCCCGGGCGCGAGGAAAAAATCGGTCTGAACGTGTATCGGAAAAAATAGGGCGATGCCGGGTGGCTTCGTCTGTCGCGACCATCATCTGCGAGGTGCGGAAAACAAGCGTGCGACCGGAGATAGCCTGAGGCAGCCAAAGCGGCAAGCAGCTCGCTGGATTCTTGTCGTCAAAAAGAGGACAATGCCAACCGGTGCGGCGGAACGGTCGTACGAGGACTTCCTGGATTCCTTGACCGCCATGTTGACAACCCAGCCCAATGCCGTGAAGGCGCCTCCTCCCACGATTCTCATCGTGGACGATGATCCCGACATTGCGCTTGTCTTGAAGGATCTCCTGGAGCATTCCGGGTACCAGGTTCAGGTTGCCATGACAGGCGCGGAAGCGCTGAGCAAGGTCAAGGCAGAATCTGTCTCGGCAGTGCTGCTGGACTTGATGTTGCCCGATATGGATGGCCTCTCGGTCCTCACCCTATTGAAAGGGCTCGACCCGGCGCTGCCGGTGATCATGCTGACGGCGTTTGTGGAGGTTGTCAAGAAACACGCGTCACTGACGGAGGGCGCATTCGGGTATCTCACCAAACCCTATGACGGCGAGGAACTGAAAGCGCTGATCAAACGGGCCGTCGGGGTCAAGCATTTATCTCTGGAAGCGGCGTCGGCGAAGCAGGCGCTCACGGCCAGCGAGGAGCGGTTTCGCGAAGTGGTGCAGATCGCTCCGGACGCCATTGTCCTCGCGGACGGCGCGGGGCGCATTTTGTCATGGAATAGTGCGGCGGAGCGCCTATTCGGTTATCCGGCGGCGGAGGTCCTGGAACAATCTCTGACCAAGATCATGCCCGAACGGTACCGCGACAAGCACCAACGGGCATTGGATCGGGTGCGTACCACGGGCGATGTGCGCCTGAAAGGGACCGTCGTGACTATGCACGGGCTGCATAAAGATGGCCGGGAATTTCCCATTGAGATGTCGCTCAGCAGTTGGATCTCCAGCGGCACCCGTGTGCACTGCGGTATCGTGCGGGACATCACGGAGCGGAAAGAGGCGGAGGCGCGTCTCCGCCAACAGCAAATTGAGCAACAGGCGTTGTTGGATCTGATTCCCGCTATGGTGTGGTACAAGGACTCCCACAATCGCATTCTCCGGGCGAACCGGCGAGCAGCCGAGTCCATCGGGAAAACCGTGGCGGACATCGAAGGGCGATCGACCGATGAGTTCTATCCAGAGGAAGCCGAACGGTATCATCAGGACGATTTGGAAGTCATCGTGTCGGGTCGGCCAAAGCTCGGTATCATCGAGCCTTATCAGCGAGGGGGAGGTGAGAAACGATGGATACAAACAGATAAAGTGCCGTACCTCGATCCGCGGGGGAATGTGCTTGGCGTGTTGGTTTTTGCCCAGGACATCACGGACCAAAAGCGGCATGAGGCAATCCTTCACGAAAATCAGGACCTCGTGCGGATCGTGATGGAGGCGGCCGGCAATGGTATCGTCATGGTGGACGGCGACGGAAACATTCTCGCCGCGAATGCACAGATCGCCAAGCTGTTTGGTTACGCGACTGGCGATCTACCGGGGCAATCACTCGAACGGCTGATTCCTGAGTTGTTCAGTCGTGGGAAATTCGATCTGGGATCCGGCCGCTGTGTTTCGACGGACGGGGGATCGGTATTACCAAGCCGTGAATGTGTCGGTCTGCATAAGAACGGCGCAGAGGTTCCTCTCTCAATCAGCGCGACGATGCTGATGACGGCGAATGGAGCGCAGGTGGTCCTGTCTATCACTCCCCTGGGCGGCCCGGGATGAATCTTCGCTTTGCGTTCATTGTTCTGGTGCTGGCTTTCGTCGCACTGCTGCTGGCAATCGGCGTCCTGACGGCGATTCGGTGGATCAGAATTCACTATCCCGAGCGCGCCAACGCCATCCTTGCTGGAGCGGCGGCGATCGTCGCCGGAGCCGTCATCATGGCGATTGTCGAGATGAACGATCGGCCGCTGTTCCGGCCGCATGATCTCATCACTTTGCAAGAGCCGGTTGTGGCCCGGACCATTCCCGCCGATCGCGCGGCAGGCAGCGCCACGTGTGTGGTCGATCTGCACGAGCATGTGGGTGTGTTGGAGATTGAGGTCGAACATGGCGCGCTGAAGGCGCGGGTCGAAAGTAACAATACCTCTGCGCCGGTCTTTTGCCCCATTGGCACGGAAGTGCGCATCGATCTGAGCTGGCTCCACCGCCTGACAGTGACCCGCCGACAGACGCAGGTGAGCGGCCAATAGATGGCCAACGCCTGCTCTTGACTGACCGGTGCGGAGAGGCCTATCGTATCTGGGTGGGGGGAGTTAACGCCCCGGGGGAATATGTACAAAAAGGGGATTGAGCGTTGAGGATGGTGTGCATGCCCGGCTTGTACCGGGAAGCCTGAAGTCCTCCCGAGATCTCCGCCGTATCTACCTCTCCTCGGTAGGTGCGTCCTCCTCCCACCCAAACATTCCTCCTCACGGCTCCTCGCAATCTCCCGATATCGCTTCAATGTGCCAGGTCCGCGACATATTGCAATCAGGCGCGGACGGCCGGAATCCCCTCAAGGCTTGACTCTCCGCAGCGTTCCCTGTAAACGACGAGGAGGATACGTATCACGCCCAGTGACTGTGCCGCGCCGTTCCTGTGAATCACTTGCTTGAGAGGTTGAATGGCCACCAAGACATCAGCGCCACGTGCCGACGCTTCCACGCCCGAGCCTCCATCCGAATCCGCCGCATCTGAAACGGCTGCCTCACGAAAAAAAACTGCTGCCGCGCAAAAATCCTCGCCTGCGGTCACGGCGGTGGAAATGGGCGCGCGGCAGCGCGAAATTTCCGTCTCTGAGTTCTTCACGAAGAATCGGCATCTGTTGGGGTTCGATAATCCACGGAAGGCGTTGCTGACCTGCGTGAAGGAAGCGGTCGACAACTCGCTGGATGCGTGCGAAGAAGCGGGCATCCTTCCCGACGTGACCGTCAGACTCGAAGTGGTGATGACTGGAGCGTCACCGGTTGCGCCGAGTCAGGCGACGCGTTTTCGCATCACCGTCACCGACAACGGACCGGGCATTGTGCGCCAGCAAATTCCGCGGGTATTTGCGAAGTTATTGTACGGTTCCAAGTTTCATCGCATGCGGATGAGCCGGGGGCAACAGGGCATCGGCATTTCTGCGGCCGGTATGTACGGCCAACTCACGACCGGCAAGCCGGTGAAGGTGATTTCCAGGACGGGACCACGGGCGGCGGCGCACTATTTCGAAGTGCAAATCGACACGAAAAAGAACGAGCCGCTGGTGCACGAGAACAAACAGATCGATTGGGCGCAGTCCCAAGGCACTGAGGTGGTGCTGGAAGTCGAAGGACGTTACCAGAAAGGCCGCGCGTCGGTGGATGAATGGCTGGAGCAGACATCGATTGCCAATCCGCACGTGCGACTGACGTATCATACGCCGGAAGGCGAGCAGAAAAATTACCCGCGCTCCTATCACGAGTTGCCGCCGTCGCCAAAGGAGATCAAGCCGCATCCGTACGGCATCGAGTTCGGGGCCTTGCTCAAGATGCTGCAGGATACGAAAAGTCACACGGTCGCCTCGTTTCTCGCCAGCGACTTTTGCCGTGTGTCTCCCGCCCTGGCCGATGAGATTTGTAAGGCGGCGAAACTGTCGCCCGCTACCAGACCTCGCGATGTCAAGCCTCATGCGGCCGAAACGCTCTACAAAACCATCCAGACAACCAAGATCATGGCGCCGCCGACCAATTGCATTTCCCCGATCGGCGAAAAGGCGATTCTTTCGGGCCTCTACAAACAGATCAAGGGCGAATTTTATACGGCAGTCAGCCGCCCACCAGCCGTCTATCGTGGGTATCCCTTTGTCATCGAAGCGGGACTGGCATTCGGGAAGGGGCCGGAAGAAGTCTCGAAGCCGCAGCAAGCGGCGGTGCCTCTGGCGGAAGGAGAAGACCAGGGCAATGATAGCGAACAGGCGCGAGTGATCCGGTACGCCAATCGGGTGCCCTTGCTCTATCAACAATCAGCCTGCGCAACCTTCAAAGCCGTCCTCAGTACCACCTGGCGCAATTACGGTGTCAGCCAGTCGCGTGGCGCCTTGCCTGCCGGACCGATGGTGATATTTGTGCACATGGCGTCCGTGTGGGTGCCGTTTACCAGCGAGTCGAAGGAAGCTATTGCGGATTACGATGAAATCCAGAAGGAAATCACCCTGGCCCTGCGCGAAGCCGGGCGGCGGCTGGGAATTTTTCTCCGCAGGCGGGAACGGGCCGCCAGCGAATTCCGGCGGCGGAACATTTTCGAACTGTATATTGAAGAGGTGGTGGCCGCGTGCAATCGGTTGAAGGGCGGAAACCTTTCCACTGAAAAATTGAAGGAACAGTTGCACAAGATCGCCAGTTCACGGACGGGCGGTCTCAAGACGGATGAAGCGCTCGGGAAAACCGGCGCCGGGCCTGAAGGTCTGCCCCATTCCATCATCGTCACAGCGGAAGGCGTTGAGGGAGAGACTGAGGTCGCTGAGAATGTTCCCGTGCCGGGCGCGGGTCCTGTGCAGTCAGCTTCTCCTGAAACGGCTCCTTCAACGAAGGCTCCCGCAAAAAGGCAGAAGGCAGCGGCCACCGTGGCTGCACGGAAAAAACGTCTGCCTCCCTCGAAGGAGAAACGCACAGCCGGGCAGCAGGAATTGTTCGCCAAGCCGGCTGCCGGGACCAAGGCGCCGACTCGTAAAACACCACCCAAAGCGGCGACAGCCACTCGCAAAAGGAAATAGGACAGCGCATGGCACAGGCAAAACCGAAGAAGAACGGTGTGGTGGCAAAAAAACTCGTCGGCATGGCCGATGTCGTCATCTCGGCGGCGCAACGGTCGAAAGATCCGACGTTTGAGATCCCCATTCGGGCCTTATCGAACGTGTCGTTCAATCCTCGTAAGGGATTGATCGAAATGGGGGAGAAGAAACAAGCCCGCACGTTTTTCAACGTCGGCATGGCGAAGAAGTTCATGCAGACGATGCTGGTGGCCGACGCGCTGGCTGAGCTGCAGCAAGCCGATCTGACCACCTCGTTGAGGGAAATCTACTATCGTACGAAACATACGATTCAAGATTCGCATGAGAACACGTTCGATACGCAGGATGAGTCCGATCCGATCATCGAGGATCTTGAAGTGTCGCTCATTGCCTTGCGGGAAGAACTCCATGTGCGGGCGGAAAACAGCGGCAGCATCGTCGGGCCGGTGGTCTTCGGCGATGACGGCGACCGGGTGGATTGCGCCAAATTGGGCAAGGGCGGATATTCCGTGCCCTCGATCGTCGAGCCGGAGTATCTGGAGATCCGCCGCTGTACGGCGGATTTTCTCCTGCTGGTCGAAAAAGGCACGCAGTGGAACCGCCTGTCGGAAGACAAGTTCTGGCGGCGATACAATTGTGTATTGCTGACGGGAAACGGGCAGCCGCCGCGCGGGGTGCGGCGGCTCGCGCGCCGCCTTCACGAAGAACACAAATTGCCGGTATACGTACTAGTCGATAACGATCCATGGGGATACTATATCTACTCTGTTGTCAAACAGGGTTCGATCAATCTCGCGTTCGAGAGCCAGCGCATGGCCATCCCCAAAGCGAAATTCATCGGGTTGTCCAGCGCCGATCCAGAACGATACGAGTTGCCGCGCAATGTGGGCATCAAGCTGAACGACAAGGACATCACCCGGGCCAAGGAACTTTTGAACTATCAGTGGTTCCAAAAGCCGGCCTGGCAGCAGGAAATCAAACGCATGCTTTCGAGCGGGCTCAAGTACGAATTGGACGCGCTAGCCAATAAAGATTTCCAGTATTTAACCAAGAAGTATCTTCCGCGTAAGCTGAAGGAAAAGGATTGGCTCGACTAACGGGTCCTGGGAGAGCGACGTGACGCAGCACAAACGGGGAACGTGGTCGATGCAGGCCGGTGCGACGAGTGCCGGGCTTTACGCGTTGTTGTTGCTCGCGCCAGCTTTCGTCACGGCGCAGATGATATCGCCTCCCTCCAATCAGTCACCCCAACAGAATCAGCCGGGACAAAATCTGCAGGCCCCGGGAACCATTCCAATTCCCAATCCTCTCGCGCAGCAGTCCGCGATTTCATCGACGGCCTCTGGCGCCAGCGCCCCGCAAAGCAATACCATTCCCTCAAGCCGGGGCAAGTCGTTTGGCACGATCGGTCAAGGCCTGCCCGGCATGACCGGCGGACCGGCGCTGAATGGCCCCACAGGGTCTCAAGATCCGGCTGCGCGCTACATGCGGCCGACGGTGATCCCGCCGCTTTTCTGCGATCCCGCCATCAATATTCCCTGCTGAGAGTACCGAACGAATCGGAGAGAAGGAACGGTTCCGACGTGCTGGCGGCGTGAAAACGGCCTCAGGAATTACGTCGGGATGACGACGGTTCGATGCGGATGGTGCCGGTCGGGGTCATGGCGCCCTGGGGGTTGTCGGCATCGAGCCAGACATTGAACCGGATGGTGCCGGGTTTCAAAAAACAGAGGCTGACGGATTGTAATGGCGCGATCGTTACGGTGTCTTGCATGACTCCAAATTGCGTGAATCCCTTGTCGCACGCGAGCAACGCCGGGTCGCTGTTTTCAAGCATCCGTAATGTGACCGGGTGGGGGTTCAGATTCTGCCATCGGATTTCATCGCCGATCTGCGCGATCAAGTGACGCGGCGCGATTTCCGAGCGGATATTGAAATAACGCACAGCCCCGGTAATTCGGTTAGTGGAGGGCGTACTGCAGGCGGTGCTGAAGCCGAGCGTGAGCAGAACAAGCAGCAATGAGAGCGCGTAACGCATGCGCGATCCTACAGAAACCGCGCGGGCCCGCGCTACTAGGATTGTTACTAGGTGCGGGAAGAGTAGAAGTACCTGTCAACCGCTCGACCAACCGCTCGTTGTCCTGAATAACCATCACGGCATTGCGTGAACACAGCCCATGACGCTGACCTTCGACGAAGCCCGGCATTTCCTGTCCCGCACTGGTTTCGGCGGAAATCCCGACGAAATCCGCCGGTTCATGATGTTGGATCGCCGGGCTGCGGTTGCCCAGGTGCTGGCGATTCCTGCGAACCGGCCTCGCACTCCGCCGCCTGCGTGGATCCATCAGTTGCCTCCCTTGCACCGCGCCCGTTCGCGGTGGAACGAGCGGGAGCGAACCCTGTTCCAAGAGCAATTGAAAGCTCAAGGCCAGGAGTTGAAGGCCTGGTGGTATCGCGAGCTCATCACGACACCCAGTCCGCTGTTGGAGCGGATGACCCTTTTCTGGCATAACCACTTCACCTCGAGTTTGCACAAGGTTAGATGGCCCGCCTTCCTGCATCAGCAAAACGTGCTCTTGCGGCTTTATGCGATGGGGTCTTTTCGGATGTTGCTCCATGCCATGGCGAAGAATCCCGCCATGCTGCTCTATCTGGATACACAGACGAACCGCAAGGAACATCCGAACGAAAACTTTGCCCGAGAACTCTTTGAGTTGTTCACGCTCGGTGAAGGGCAGTATCACGAACAGGACATTAAGGAAGCGGCGCGCGCTTTTGCCGGATGGCATCTCGATCTGCGCACCGGGGCATTTCGTATCGATTTGCGACATTTTGACGATGGGCAGAAAATTCTCTTCGGCAAGACCGGTCGTTTTGAGGGCGACGACGTGTTGTCGCTGACGCTGGAACAGCCGCAAGTCGCCCGCTACCTCGCGGGGAAACTCTGGAGAGAGTTTGTGTCTGATGAACCGGAGCAGGATGAATTGGCGCGCCTCGCCGAGGCGTTCAGGCGAAGCAACTACGAGATAGGCACACTGTTGCGCGACCTGTTCCTGACGCCACAGTTCTGGGCGCCGGAGAATCGCGGTGTCCTGATCAAGTCACCGGTGGAACTGCTGGTGGGTACCACCAGGCTCTTCAATCTTCCGATAGAGGACTCGATGCATCTGATCGGTGTCGCTCGCCGGATCGGCCAGGATCTGTTTGATCCGCCCAACGTCAAAGGCTGGCCGGGTGGGACGCGCTGGATTACCACGTCGACGTTACTGGACCGGAACCAGGTCCTGCACCGGATGATTCGCGGCCATGAACGGGGCCACCCCCAGGGCATGGACGAGATGAAGCAGGCGCAAGGCATGAACTGGCTTCACACCGAATCTCTCGATCTGGTGCAGGCCACTCTGCTTCCGTTTGAACCAGTGCAGCCGGTCACGCAGGATGTGGATCGTGGTCAGGTCATCCATCAACTGGTGTTGGATCCGGTCTATCAATTAAAGTGAGGCCTCATGGCGACGAATGGACTGAACCGCCGCGCCCTCCTGAAAGCCGGACTGATACTCCCGCTGTTGCTCTGGCGGCTTGCCTCGGTGGCACGAGCAGGGGCGGGTGAATCGAGGGATGCTCCCGGTGTGGCTTCTGCTCGCGACCGGATCTTGCTGCTGGTAGAGCTGCATGGTGGAAACGACGGGCTGAACACCCTCGTTCCTTATGAGGATGCGGCCTACTATCGCGCGCGTCCGCAACTGGCCATTCGTCGTGACCAGGTCCGCCAGCTCACACCCAAGGTTGGTTTGCACCCCGCCTTGGCTCCGCTGATGCCGTTGTGGGGTGGAGAGGAGTTGGCCTGGGTGCAGGGTGTGGGGTATCCCCGGCCGAACCGATCGCATTTCCGTTCGATCGAGATTTGGGACACAGCCTCGGATAGTGAACAGGTCTTGGATCAAGGATGGCTGTCAGGGCTGTTCGAACGCTCGCCATTGCCCGCGCGGTTTATGGCGGAAGGAATTGTGCTGGGCAAGGGGGATGCCGGTCCGTTAAGTGGCGGAAAGGGTCGAACTATTGCGCTTCACGATCCCATTCAGTTTCTGCGCCAGGCCGGATCGGTCAAACCGGTCTCGCTCCCGGCGAGGAATCGCTCCCTCGCGCACATTCTGGAGGTGCGCCGGGACATCTCGCAAGCCGCCAATGACCTGCAGGGTCGTATTCAACAGGTTCCGCTCGTCGAACAGGAGTTTCCTGTCCATCGGTTCGGAAAACAGGTGGAACTGGCGGCCAGGTTAATCACCGCGAAAGTTCCGGTTGCGGTGATCAAGATCACCCATGGGAGTTTTGATACCCATGCCGGCCAGTCGGCAATTCACCATCGGCTACTGGAGGAACTAGCTCAGGGGCTGGTGGCCTTTCGTGCGGCGATGGAGCAACAGGGCCTTTGGCGGGATGTGCTGGTCATGACCTATTCGGAGTTTGGGCGTCGAGTTGCTGAAAATGCCAGCCATGGAACCGATCACGGCACCGCTGCACCGCATCTCCTCATGGGAGGCAGGGTGAAAGGGGGCCTCTACGGGACGCCTCCCTCCCTCACGGAGTTACAGGACAGCGACCTAACGCATACTGTGGATTTTCGGAGCCTGTATGCGACGGTGGTCGAGCAGTGGTGGGGGATGTCACCACTGCTATTCGGTGGCCAGCAACAGCCTCCGATCGAGTGCCTTCGCTGATGTGTCCCGTATAAGTCTTCTCTTTCACCCATGCCGTGAATTCCGGTTCCGAAAACCAAGAAGCAGGTCCCCGCCGTCTTATCGTTTCGGCATCCTTCCCGGCAGGGAGTGCATCGAAAAAGGCATATTTTGTTGTGACGTGAGACATCGGATAGTAGGATTTTGCGGATGACGCTTCGCGATGGCCTTCGGAAAAATCTTCCCCCTTCCCTGGATTCGCACCGACCGCCGAACGCATGATGCCCATCTTCGCGAACCCTCCACGGTCTCTCTCCCATCACGCGGACCGACCGCTGGTGAGTGTGATTCTTCCGACACATAACCGGGCAGGCTTGCTTCGTGGTGCGATTGCATCGGTGCTGGCGCAAGAAGGGGCGGGAACGCTGTTCGACCTGGAAACGATTCTGATCGATGACGCTTCATCGGATTCCACTCCAGAGGTGGCGCGACAATACCCTGGCCTGAAATACCTTCGGCTTGACCACAAACAGAATGTGTCGGTTGCACGAAATGTGGGCATTACCGCCAGTACCGGGCAGTATCTCGCGTTTCTCGACGACGATGACATGTGGTTGCCCCATCGGTTGCGGGTCCAGGTGCCGATTCTCGAAACACAGCCGGAGATCGGGGTGATCTATGGTCAGGGGATCGCGGTCACCGAGACCGGTCAGGCAGCGATCTGGCCCGCCGTATGTCCGTCCGGTCGCGTATTTGAAACATTTCTCACCCTGGCCGAAGACATCCATAACGTGGATACGTGGTTGGTGCGGCGGACAGCCTTCGAGGCGGCAGGGCTATTCGATGAGTGCCTGCCGACGCTCGAGCATAACGACATGGCGCTCCGTTTGGCGTTTCACGTCTCCTGGAAGTTCGTTCCCGGTCCCGTGTCTTATGGACGCCTCCTCACCGGCGGCATGTGGGTGACGAACATACGGAATGGGGTGGCCATTGGCGCGTTGCGTCGCGTGATCGATCGTGCGCTGAATCTGCTTCCGAGGGCGCAGTATGACCGGCTTCAACATGAGGCTCGTGCCGCGGGTTCTGCTATGCTCGCCGAGCAACTCTGGCATTTCGGCGGCGTGTCAGCGGTGAGAGACCATGTGAAGGACGTCGTACGTGAGGCTCCTGAACTGTTAGACACTGCCTCAATTCGAGTCCATCTCTATCGTGTGGCCAGGGAATTGGCAACTCTGTCCTCCACTCCCATTGACGCGATCCGTGCCTTCGGCGAGGAACTGACAAACGAGTCAGACGAAACGCAGACTTCATCACGTATTCGGCGTCCCCACAGGCAGCTGATGGGCGACCTCTTCGCTGAAGCGGCTGCGGCGCTATGGGAATCGAACTCTCCACGACTGGCGGCCTATGTGGGCGGGCATTGTCTGTCGCAGGATCTTCCACATCTCCATCGTCGTGTGGCAGGGGCGGTGAGGTATGCGAGCAGGCGATTCCTTCAGCGGATGCAGGCCACATAGGTCTGAGTGTAGAGGATCAGGGCAATTGCCATCAGAGGATTCTGCTAACAATGGGTGGTGATAACTTGCGGCGATTGGAAACACTCGACAGGACAGATAGGGCATCCGTGCTGTCGGCCCGTGCCCGCGTAGGCGGCCTCATCCTGCTGTCGCTTGCAGCAGTCACCGTCGTTTTCGTCCTGTGTCGTGGATGTGATCTCAACGGGCTGGTGACGGAGGGACGACGTCAGTTCCTGGCCTGGACTCCGCAGTCCTTACAACACCTGATTTGGACCGCTATCAACGTCTGGCCCGCTCTCATCGTCAAGCCTCTACTCGATCCCTCTCTCTATGTTGTCCTTGCGTTCCTGCTGACACTGGAACGTCTTTTTCCCGCACGGCCGCAACAGAAGATCTTTTCGGTTGGCCTGGTTCAGGATCTGTTCTGGTTTATTATGCATGGATTTCTGACTTTGGTCGTCATCTCCCTCGTGATGCAAGGGCTTCGTGAGCTGTACCAAGACCACCTGAGTATGATGTCCATCAAGGCGATCCAGTCTTGGTCGCTCGGCGCAAAAATCGTCCTGGTGCTTTTGGTGAACGACTTCTTGGACTGGTTTCACCATGTCATTCGTCACAAGGTGTGGGTCTTCTGGTGCTTTCATACCGTGCATCACTCTCAACCGGAAATGAATCTGTTTACGGACGATCGCGTCCATCTCATGGACGCGATTATTGCTAACTGTCTAGTGTGTATCCCGATATTCATGTTTGCCGTGGATGCGCCCATGGCCGTCTCCTTCGCCCTGCTCTTGAAGTGGTACCCGAAGCTGTATCATGCCAACATCAAAGCCGATCTCGGTCTCCTGCAATATGTGCTGGTGTCGCCCCAGTTTCATCGCATCCATCACTCGATCGAGCCGGAACATCGCGATAGAAACTTCGGGGTCATTTTCAGCTTCTGGGATCGTCTGTTTGGCACCCTGTATCGCGGGGATGGCGGCTATCCGGCCACTGGCATTGCAGATCCGGATTTCCCGCTTGAACGCAGGGCGACGGGGTTAGCGGTCATACGCAGGTATGCGGCGCAGTTCCTATACCCTTTCGCGACCATCGTCTGCCGATCTTTAGGGTTGCGCTCTCGGGCAGAGTAAACGGGAGTCGGGTGCGGTGGGCTGAAAGTATGGTCACGAGATACCGGAGCTGGAGAACGATGCGCCGGATTCGGACGGTGGTGGGGAAGTTCATTGCGTGTGTGGCATAGGCGGGGCCCTGCCGGGCCACCGTTTGAGATCCAGGAAGGTATTCGCGATCAGCTGCCGCAGCCTGGTCAGGTTTTCGTTCTACGGTTTTGGGACGGTTCTGTATGTTCTGGGCGGGATCACCATGTTCAGCCCTGTTTTTCGGTGAGGAACGATATCCGCCGCCGGACTGTCTGGCAAGAGGATCCGGGACTTGATTTCATGCGGATTTCTTCCTATCCTGCAGCCCACTGAAAGGAAGGTGACGTCATGGTGAGAGACCTATTACGAATCGGCGTTGCGGCTGCGCTGTTGTTGTCAGTCACGTTGTTGGCTGCATGGACCTCGCCGCTTCAGGCAGAAGACGGCGGCTTGTCGATCACTCAGTCTCCAGCTAGCCGTACCGCAACCTTGCAGCAGACTCCCGCTCCGGTGGAGCCGTCGTTGCCGCTGCTGGTGGCCGAGGGATCCAATTCCTGTGAGATCGTGTCCTGCGGCATGGGCATCAAGCAAACGTGCCAGATTACCTGCCCCGCGGACAAGACGCCGAAGTGCAGCTGCGATTGCGAACGGAGCTTCGGTCCGATGTGCATGGATTACAAGGCCAACTGCCGCTGCGAATAGGATAGGACCGACCCGGTCACTCATTGTCCGGTGCAGAAGATTCCGACCCGCTCACCGTCAGGCCCGGTCCTGGCACACGGTACTGTTCTCCCGCCCAGGCTCCCAAATCAATTAGTTGACAGCGCTCTGAGCAAAACGGACGCCAGGGGTTGTCTTGCCAGGCGGTCGGTTGGTGGCATTCAGGACAGCGGCTTTGGGAGAGGGAAGAAGGAGACACGGCCTGCACCTTTCGGCTGCTGATGGTCGACTCACTCTACCATCCTGGTGCCGAAGGCGGCAAATAACTCGCCGGTCAGATAGGCTGTGTGTGCTCCGTCCCGCCAGTGCTTTCGTCGCATATAGTCATTGAGCAGGCGACCGTCGGCGGTCCGATGGATATGCGGGTGAGCCACATTCATCCGGTATCGTTCGATGGCGCCGGCGACCCGGCTGATGAAGACAATCGTGCCGTCCTGTTCCACCTGCTCCACGATGCCGACATGGGTCAAGGGATCGTTGACCAGCCCATCCCCGTTGAAGTCCCAGGTATTGTCGAAGAACACCAGGTCGCCGGCCTGCACGATCGGTCCGCGGTGGAGCCGGCCGTGTTTCCGGATATGGTTGTAAATGAGGCCGACGCCATTGGTTCTTCCGGCGGTGGTGTCTCCGGCGTAGAGGTCGATGCCGTGTGCGAGATAAATGGCTCGCGTCACTCCAGCGCAGTCATAACTGATGCGACGGCCCTGACTTTCGATCGTGGTGGCGCCGACCAGATTCACCGCCGTGCGGACGATCGCCTGCTGACGACTGTCGGTCTGACTGGCACGGCAACAATCATGGATGGGAGTCACGGGCTGCCGCACTCCCTGTGACGACGGGGCGGCGCAGGCGGTGAGCGCGGCGGCGAGGGCCAGGCCGAACAGTGTTCGTGAATGTATCGGCATACTGTCTAAGTATAGCTGGACTTCAGAGCCTGTAAGTCGAGCTCATAGCACGCAAGTGCCGGACGCTCAAACGCCTGTCCAGCACAGGTGCCGCAGATGAAGAGGTCGGTATCTTGGAGCGTGCTGATTGTGCAGCCTCCTCTCAGGCGCCCGCGCTGGAGAACACCTGCTTGATCAATGCCTGCGCATCCTCCTGAATCCGAAGGAGATGAGCCTGTCCCTTGAAACTTTCCGCGTAGAGTTTATACACATCCTCCGTTCCGCTCGGGCGGGCGGCAAACCAGCCGTTGGCGGTGGTCACTTTGAGCCCGCCGATCGAGGCCTTGTTTCCCGGCGCTTCTGTCAGCATGGCGGTAATGGGTTCTCCGGCGAGTTCCTTGCTCCGCACTTGTTGCGGGGAAAGTTTTTGCAGTGCGGCTTTTTGGGCCCTCGTTGCAGGCGCATCGATTCGCTCGTACACCGGCTCGCCGAGTTGCGCCGTTAATTCACCGTACAATTGCGCCGGGTCCTTCCCTGTCACCGCCAGCATCTCCGCTGCGAGTAAGTTCATGATGATGCCGTCTTTATCGGTCACCCAGGTGGCGCCGTCACGGCGAAGAAACGCCGCGCCCGCACTTTCTTCCCCGCCGAATCCCAACGAGCCGTCGCTGAGGCCGGGAACGAACCATTTGAATCCCACCGGCACTTCAACCAACCGGCGTTTCAACGAGCGGACGAGGCGGTCAATGATGCTGCTGCTGACGATGGTCTTGCCGATTCCCGCGCTGCTTTTCCAACCGGGGCGATGGGTGAACAGATAGGCGATCGCCGCGGCGAGATAGTGGTTGGGGTTCATCAACCCGGCGCTGGGTGTCACGATGCCGTGGCGATCCGTATCCGTATCGTTGCCAAAGGCCAGATCGAATCGGTTTTTCAGGGTGATGAGCGACGCCATCGCGTAGGGAGAGGAGCAGTCCATACGGATCTTTCCGTCCCAATCCAGCGTCATGAAGCGAAAGGTGGCATCGACCGATTCGTTGACGATCTGCAGATTCAATCCGTACCGCTCAGCCAGCGGACGCCAATAGGCCACGGCAGCGCCGCCCAGCGGATCCACGCCAAGGCGGAGCTTGGCGGCCTTGATGCGATCGAGATCGACGACATTGGCGAGGTCTGCGATGTAGGTTCCGGCGAAATCGTATCGCGCCGTGTTGGCTGCTCGAAGCGCCTGTTCGTAGGGCATGCGTTTCACGCCCTGAAGGTTGGCCGCCAGGAGTTCATTGGCGCGATTTTCGATGGCTTTTGTCACATCGGTATCGGCGGGGCCTCCGTGGGGCGGATTGTACTTGAAGCCGCCGTCTTCCGGCGGATTGTGCGACGGTGTAATAATGATGCCGTCAGCCAAGCCGGAGGTTCGATCGCGATTCGTGTCGATGATCGCATGGGACATCACCGGGGTAGGGGTGTAGCCATCATGTGTATCCATGCGGACGTGAATGCCGTTCGCGGCCAACACCTCCAGCGCGGTGCGCTGGGCAGGGGCGGAGAGGGCGTGGGTATCCTTGCCGATGAAGAGGGGGCCGGTGGCGCCGGCCTTGGTACGGTACTCACAGATTGCCTGGGTGATAGCCAGAATGTGCGCCTCGTTGAACGTCCGCTTCAGGGATGAGCCGCGATGACCGCTGGTGCCGAAACTCACGCGCTGTTGAAGATCAGCCGGGTCTGGCGTGTCCTGGTAATAGGCTTGTTCGAGTCGGGTGAGATCAACGAGCTGTTCTGGTTGGGCCGGTTGACCGGCGCGCGGATGGTGAGCCATGGTCGCCTCAATACAATTGATGATGGGTGGATGACGAGTGCCAGGTCAGGACCCGTTCAGTATATACACTTGGGCCTGGAATGTCAGGTGCGTGCGGTTGCGCGTTCCTCCGCGCGGGTGTTAAGATCCGCTCACGAGAAGGAGAGGGGTTGACCATGCCGAATATCACCTTATTGCATTCACCGACCTGCGGAGCCTGTCCTTCGGCGAAGCGCCTCTGGAAGGAACTTAGGGTAAAGTATAGCTTTAGCTATCGCGAGGTCGATATTACGACCCCGGACGGCCAGGAATTGGCGAATCGGCATTCGGTCCGGGCGGTGCCCGCGACCATTATCGACGGTCGGCTGACGTTCGTCGGGGTGCCGCCTCGCCAAAGCGCTGAAAAGGCGCTGCAGCTGAAGATGAAACCGCAGGGCGCGTGAGATCGGAGAGCTATGACCGTTCCCGATGACGATGATTTTGAATTGCCGATTCTTCCCGTGATCGACAAGGGGCCGCCGCCGGAATGCGGCACCTGCGGCGATCCGATGAAATTTATCGATGGCGATTGGGCCTGTGTCGATTGCAACGGTGAATTGCTCGGCCCGGAAACCGGCTAACGGCCGTACCGCTCAACCGGTCAATGTTGAGTCGTGAATCACGATCGGCCTTATGCAGGCTGTTGAACATGTACCATTGACTATGGCTCATTTCCGTTAGATGCTCCGCCTCGTCACCGGCCCATTCCATCCCGCACTCGAGACGCACCTCGTTCACGATCTCCGCGCTCTGAAAGCACAGAACCCGCTAGCTTTGCTCGCGATCATCGTACCCTCCGATCAACTCCGTCGTTCGCTCAAGCGCCTCCTGATCCTGCAGCACAAGCTTTCATTGCTCAATGTCCACATCCTTTCATTTCATCAGCTGTCCCTCCATGTGGACCGTGAACGCCGCATGGCTGAAGGAGCGGGCCCGGTGCGGCAGATGGATCTGGTATCCGATATATTCTTCGAGCATCTGCTGCGGCATATCGGACGACGTCAGGTGCCGCAGACCGAGCCCCTCCGTCTGTCCCAACTCCCCCACGGGGCCTGGACGGCTCTTTGGGCGAGTCTGCGTGACCTGAAGGATGCGACTGTGGATTCGGCTTTGGCGATACGCGCAGTGGAGGAAGGGCAGTTCCCGCCGGAGGACGGCCGAAAGCTCAAAGGATTATTTACCTTATACGCGGCGGTTCGAGAAGGTAGTGCGGCGTTGGGCATCGGATCCCCGGACGACCTGGCTTCGCTCGTCACTGAGTCTGTGCCTGCCTCGCCGTTCCTGCGAGGCCTTGACGCACTCTGGTACTACGGTTCTTATGATCTTACGCAGACTCAGCTGACGCTGCTGGAATCTCTGGCCGCAACTCTTCCGGTTACGGTGTATTTTCCGGTCGATGCTCAGCCTGCCTACGGGTTCGCGCAGCAGTTTCTTGAACGGTACCTGTATCCACTGGCCGGAAGCAGCGCGGCGCCGCCTCCTTCCTCAACGCGGAGAGTCGAGTCTGATCCTGGAACAGTCAATGTATCGGTTGAAGTACGAAATGCGGCGGGAATCGACGATGAGTTGACGCTGGTCTGCAAACAGATCCTCACGTTGGTCGAAACGCATGGGTATCGCTTTGATGACATCGGGGTCGTGGGACGCACCCTCGTGCCCTATCAATCGGCGATCAGACGCATTTTCGATCAGCATCGCATTCCATTTACGTCCACCGCGACTGTCCCGTTGTTACAAGAACCGGCCGTCAAAACACTGCTCCATCTGGCCCGGCTCAAGGGAAGTAGTTTGCATCGTCAGGCCGTGCTCGAAGTCATTACCTCGCCCTGGAATCGGCGGCTCATGAGTTCGCAGGGAGGGGTGCCGCCACGACCTGACCTCTGGCGATTGGCCGTGCACGCATTGGGCATCACCAGAGGCGAGGAGGAGTGGCGGCGGCTGGCTCAACTAGGACATCTCGAGTCCTGGATAGCTACAGATGATGAGTCTTCCGCCGATGCGCTCAAGGCGCTCTCGATTGACGGGCCACAACTCCGCTTGCTCTGGGACTGCCTCTCACCACTGATCGCCAGAGTCACGGGTTTGCCGGTGACCGGCGGCTATGGCTCGTTGACGGAGGCCTTCTGTGCGCTGGCGGAGGAACATCTTTCCATCCCCCTGGGTGCGTCCGATGTTGTCGAGGCGCAGGAGGAGGGGGCTGGCACTGTCACCGAGGCACTCGGCGGGGTCCTTGCGCAACTGCGCGGGTTGGATCGGCTCGATGTCCAGATCACCTGGCAGCAATGGACGGACACGTTCGAGGAAATCCTGGAGCGAACGACCTGCGCCCTGACACTTCCATCCCATCAGGGCGTTCAGATACTCGATGCGATGGCGGCGAGGGGGCTGGGCTTCCGCGCGGTTTTTATCGTCGGCATGAATGAAAAAGTGTTTCCCCGTTTCATTCACGAAGACGGATTTCTACGCGACAGCCACCGTCTCGTCTTGAGTGAAACGCTGGGCTACAAGATCGATCAAAAACTGCAGGGCTATGGTGAAGAAGCGTTGCTGTTCGAACTTCTGCGGGCCTCGGCGCACGAGCGTCTGTACCTGTCGTATCAGCGGGCTGACGCGGCCGGGCGGCCGTTGGCGCCGTCGGGGTATCTGGATGCCATCGGAGCGGTGCCGCATGTCGCAAACACACAGTCTCTGCTCGCCGTACCGCGCCGGTGGAAGGATCGCACCGCACTGTCCCTGTTCAGTCCGGCGCTCTTGACGAGAGAAGAACTCGCTGTCAGCAGCGTATTGCAGGGACGCGATGTGTCCGCCCTCTTGCGGGCGGGGGGACGCGACGGGGACGTGTTTGCTCATGGCCTCGTGGCGCAAGGCCTGATCGAAAGCGGCGTGCCGGCATTGAGCGCCTACGACGGCATGCTCGCGGATGCGACCGCTCATTGGACCCGTCTCTCTGAGCGCGGGGTCTCGCCGACCGCCCTGGAGACCTACGCCCGTTGCCCTTTCCAATATTTTTCTGCTCAGGTGCTCGACCTTGAAGCGGTGCGTCAAACGGTATCCATGGAACTCTCACCGCCGGCCATGGGACAGCTGTGCCATGACGCATTGCGGCTCTGTTATCAGGCGCTGATTCAGCAGGGGTGGGCGACCGCCACTTCGTCCACGGCCGCTGTCACGGCAGAAGTCACTCGGGCCGTCACGCAGGCCTTCGCCACCTATGCAAGGACCCATGGGACCGGATATGCCCTCACCTGGAGATTGGCTCAGGAAACGGTTCAACGCCTGGTCGAAGCCACGGTCCTGTTCGATCGCGAGGCGGTCGCTGTCTCAGGGTTCGTCCCGGTGGAATGCGAAATCGATGCGAAGGGGACTCTGCCCGATGAGACGGGAGGAGGCGGTATTCCACTGCGCGGCCGATGGGACCGTCTTGACCGGCATCCGGTTTCCGGTGCGATACAGGTGATCGATTACAAATATCGCACGAGTGACCGGGTAGAGGCGAAGGATCGTCAGCTCCTGCAAGCGGCGGTGCGCGCGTATCACTTACAGCCCGCGCTCTACGCCCTGATGGCTGTCGACAGCTTAAACGAACCAGTGTCCGGCCTTTACCCTGAGCAGGTGGACTTTTTCTATCTCCTGCCACAGGGAATGCCGATGATTGAGCGCGCGTCGTTTGCGGCCTCTTCCTGGCAAGGTCCCTCCGGTCCGCTGCTGAGCCGAACCGTACACCTGCTGGTCGATGGCATCCGGAGCGGACGGCATTTCATCGTGCCGGATACGGCTCACTGCGCCCATTGCGAATTTTCGGCAGCCTGTCGGAAAGCTCACCAGCCCAGCTGGTGGCGCGCATACCGTTCATCACAGGCCAGCGTCCTGCGAACTGTGCGATCACAGAAGGCGGCGCGTGACTGACCAGGGGCAGATTCCAGATCAAGCGGCGCGGGAAGCGGCGGCCACCACGTTTGACCGCAATGTCGTGGTGATCGCCGGAGCGGGAACCGGCAAAACGACCTTGCTGGTCAACAGGCTCTTGTACCTCCTCATGCGCCGGTCCGACCCGCTGGACCTGTCGCGCATCGTGGCCTTGACCTTCACCAACAAGGCGGCGACGGAAATGACACTCCGTTTACGCGAGCGCCTACGATCATTGGTAAGCCTCGAAGCGCGGGACCATCCGGCCACCGGAAGCGGCACGGTGTCGATTGCCGATCTGCGCATGCGGTTCGGGTGGACCACCGAGGAAATTGTGGCCCGTGCCGAGGCCGCGTTACGCGATGTCGAAAAGGCTCAGATCGGGACGTTGCATAGTTTTGCCGCTCACCTGCTGCGCCTGTATCCGATCGAGGCCGGAGTCAGCCCGACCTTTCAAACGGATGAAGATGGATCGCGCTTTGAAGAACATTTTACCGCGGAGTGGGAACTCTGGTTGGATGATCAGTTGGGGCCGACCGGAGCTGATCATGCGCGTTGGCGGGCGCTCCTGACGGCATTCGGCCTGGAAGACTTGCGGCAATTGGCCTACAGCCTGCACAGCGATTTGATCGATCTCCATGGACTAAAGGAACAGATATCGGAGGGCCGTCTTAACCAGACGCTGCGCGACTGGTTCGCCGATCGCAAAGCACAAGCAGAAGGGCTCCTGGCCCGGTATGACAGCCTGAAACGCCGCAAGGTTGAGTCGATTCTGGCCGCCGTCACCGATCTGTTCGGCCTCCTGCTGACGCACGGCCTGAACGGAATCGATGCGCTTCCGGCTGAATCTCAAGAGTGGCTGGTCAAAGATCTCGGCAAGGCGCCGACCGGCTGGGCGGATGAAGACTTTGAGGAGGCCGAATCACTCCAGCGGATCGCCAGCCGGTTGCTCAAGGTCGATCATGGAGTGCTGGGGCAGCTGCTCGAGGTGCTGACGCCGTTTGTCCTGACGGTACGGACATCGTTTCTGGATACAGGCTGGCTGACGTTTGACGGGTTGGTGGGGAAGGCCCGCAGCTTGCTCCGCGACCATCCGATGATTCGTGAGCAGTTGAAGCGAGGCTATCGCGCGCTGTTGGTGGATGAGTTTCAGGATACCGATCCGGTGCAATACGAGATCGTGTTGTATCTGGCGGAGCGGCTGGGTGAGCAGTCCTCTTCCTGGCGTGATACGGGGCTAGAATCGGGCAAATTGTTCATCGTCGGCGATCCGAAGCAGTCGATTTACGCCTTTCGGCGGGCTGATATCGAAGCTTTCGATCATGTCGTCGAGCGGCTGGAACGGGGCGGCGCCTTGCGCTGTGAACTCACGACGAATTTCCGCAGCCATGCCCAGGTGCTCGACTTGGTCAATGGAGTGTTTAGCCGCCTCCTGATCGCGCAGCCGTCGGTGCAGCCGCCGAACGTGCCCTTGACGGTGCAACCCAATCGGTCGAGTCAGTTTCGCAATCCCGGCGTCGAACTCCGGCTGGTGAGGTCGGAAGAGGAGGACGACCTGGATTCAGCCGCGGCCACCAGGGTGGAAGCCGAGCATATCGCAGCCATGCTTTCCCGGTTACTGAGCCCATCGGAACCGCAGGGCGCGGCGACGGGCACTGACAGCAGGTTGCGCCCCGGCCATATCGCACTGCTCTTTCGTAAATTGACGCAGGCCGAAGAATATCTGGAGGCGCTCCGGCGGCATGACATCCAGTACATCATCGATGGCGAGAAGCATTTTTATCGCCGGCAGGAAGTCATTGATCTCGTGAACATCCTCCGGTGCATCGAGAATCCCCACGACCGTATTGCGTTGGTCGGCGTCTTGCGGTCGCCGATAGGCGGCCTGCCGGATTCCGCATTGGTGAGCCTGCAGGAAGCGCAGGCGCTGGACTATCGCGAAGCCGTCCGGCTGGCGAACTGGAACAGTCCCCACGCTCAGCCGCTCCGGCGGTTGTACGCGGCGCTCGCGAGATTGCAAGAGCAGGCTCCCCGCTGTCCGTTACCCGAGGTTGTAGATCTGGTGTTTCAGCAACTTCCGCTGCTCGAATTGGCTGCGGCTTCGATCCACGGGGAACAGGCCGTGGCGAATCTGCTGAAGGTGCGGCAGATGGCGGCGGATCTGGCTGGTCGGCCGGCTCTTACGCTGAACGGGTTCGTCGAGCTGATGCTGGAGCGACTGACCCAGCAACCGGACGAAGCGGAGAGCGCGCTGTCGGAGGATACGCTCGATGCGGTACGGGTGTTGACCATTCATAAGGCTAAGGGGTTGGAGTTTCCTCTGGTGATTCTGGCCGGCTTGCACCACGGGGACGGGGCCGGTCGAGGCCCCGCCCGACCCCAGATTTGGCATGATTGGTCCACCGGCATGCAGGGGCTCGACTTCGGCAGGCTGTGCACGGCGGGTGCGGTCCTGGTTGCGGAAAAAGCGCGTATACGGGAACAGGCAGAACGCCGCCGGCTGTTTTATGTCGGAATGACTCGGGCACGCGAGTCCCTGGTGTTGTCGGGAGCCTTGCCGAAGCGCCGGGTGCGTGGAGCCCTGCTGGATTTGCTGGAACAGGCGGCCGGAACTGAACTGGACGGGAATGGGGAGGGCGATCTATCCGTGGGCGGGGTTGGCCTGCGACAAACCATCCTCATGGGAGAAGATCGTCCGCCTTCGAGGGTACGGCAGCAGCCGACGGTGTTAGAAGAGAGCCCCTTCGATCAGGCGTTCTCCGATCGCTGGGCGCAACGTGATCGGGTTTGGGAGGAGCATCGTGCGGAATCTCTGATCGTCTCGCCTTCGAATTTCATTCGAAAGCCAGCTGCGTCGGCCTCTTCAACTGCCCAATCATCCCGACAGGGGCGAGACTCAATTTCGGGAAAAGCGATTGGAACGATCGTACACCGGGTTCTGCAACATTGGGACTTCGGTGCTGACGTGGAGTCGCAAGTGGCAGCGATCACCGGGGCGTCTCTGGCGATCGATGAGCCGGAGGAAGCCGCGCGGCAGGCAATGGCTGAGGACGTTCATGCGCTCCTGCGAACCTTTGCGCAGTCACCTGCGTACGAGCGCCTGCGACGAGTAACGGTGATTGGGCGGGAGATGCCTTTCTTGATACCCAGGAACAACGGCCGGCAGATTTTAGAAGGCGCGATTGATCTGCTGTACCGTTTCGACGGCCGACTCTGGATTGCCGATTACAAGACGGATATGATCCCGCTCGACCAGGCCGACGCCAGGGTAGACATGTATCGTGAGCAAGCGCGGTTGTACCGGGAGGCAGTCACGTTGTCATTGGGAGAACCGGTCGAAGGATTCGAATTTATTTTTCTCCGGTTGGGCGTGACGGTTCGGACCTGAACAAAAGGGAGAAGGCATGACACGTTTCGGATGGATGGTCATGATGATGCTGACGGTCGTCAGTTGTGCGGGGCCTCGTAAAGCCGAGATACGGCCGCTCCATGCGCCGACCGGAACCAGTGCGGCGGTGAGTCAACAGTTGGAGCAGGGCAATCAGTTGCTCCTGAAAGAAGATTGGGCCGGAGCACGTGACGTATACCAGATGACGATCCAGGCCGATCACGCGCTCGCGGAAGCGCACTATAATCTGGCGTTGGCTTTGGAAAAACTTGGCGAGAAGGCCGAAGCTAAAAAACATTATGTCGCCGCGGCCAATCTGGCCCCCGGCAACAAAGTCATCTGGGACGCGCCGCCGCTCAGGAAGTACGACAGTGAACTCACTCTGGAGAAGAAGTCCTGGATGGACGCCAACCCCAAATAATGAGTTGACGCACGCGTGAGCCTCACAGCGGGGCGGCGGAGCCGGAGTCTGATCCGAGGGGGCGCTTTCGCTGAGAGGCCATCGCGAGGATCACTACTCCTGCGACGATCATGGGGATGCTAAGCATCTGGCCCATTGAAATCGTCCCGACAAGAAAGCCGATCTGAGCGTCCGGCTCCCGAAAAAACTCGACGATAATCCGGCAAAGCCCGTAACCTACCAAAAAGGACCCAAAGACGGTTCCGGACGGCGGCAGACGGCGGGTAATCAACCACAGCACCGTAAAGAGCAGCAGTCCTTCCAGAAACGCTTCGTAGAGTTGCGACGGGTGGCGGCAGGCCATGCCGCCGGCCGGGAACACCATGCACCACTCCACATCGGTTGGGCGTCCGTAAAGTTCACCATTGATAAAATTGCCAATTCGCCCCAGTCCGAGACCTACCGGGGTCACACCGGCAGCGAGGTCGGCAATGGTAAGGACTGTCATGCCTTGCCGTTTTGCAAACAGGATCAACGCCACGATGGTTCCGATCAACCCGCCATGGAAGGACATGCCGCCTTCCCATACCGCGAAGATCTTCAGCGGGTTTTCCAGGTAATAGGACAGATTGTAGAACAGCACATAACCCAACCGCCCGCCGGCAAATACGCCCACGGCCGCATAGACGATCATGTCGTAAACCTGATCTTTGTTCAGCGGGAGTTTCTGGGCCCTGGCCCGGGCCTCGATAATGAAGTAGGCGAGGGTCAGGCCGATGAGATACATCAGTCCGTACCATCGGAACTGCAATGGACCCAATCGGAGAAATACAGGGTCAATATCCGGATAGGGAATCGCGTGTAACCAAGGTAGCATAGAAGGACTCCACAGAGTTTCGCGATCTTATGTGAGCGTGATCCACATTGCAAGGCAAGCCGTGAACCCGCTCCAGACAAGGCCTGACGGAGGCGGGTAGGTTTGTGCCACGCACACCTGTCGCTTTTCTGAAACGGTTGTCTCCTTCCATTGTTCACAAAACAGCACCCATTATGAGGCGCTTTTAACCTAGTCACATCGAACGCTGCAATTCCGGCCCAAGACTGCGTCACCATGGGCTGGCACAGTTGATGCTGTAGAGGCAGTAGAGATAGCGACTCACCGAGTCAGTGAACCATCAACCTTGTTGTACGAGAGGGAGGGAGTCACGATGTCTACCAAGGGGCGTGAAGCAGCCAAGATCGCAGCGATCATCGGAGGCGGGGCGGTTGTAGGTGCGGCGTTGGGGTTACTGTTGGCGCCGAAGTCCGGGGCAGAGACGCGTCGTGACGTCGCCCGATACGCCAAGAAAGCCCAGCTTCAGGCGACCCGGTTCAGTCGCTCCGTGAAAAGCGGGGTTTCCACCATGGTGGAACGGAGCAAGGCTCTGGTGAAGCGAGACGATCACAAAGAAGCGGCCTAGCCGGCTGTTGGGAAAAGCAGTTAGCCTGATAGCATGTCTTGCAACGGCCTGTCTCATAGGAGACAGGCCGTGACATAGCTGTGAAGATCTTCCGCCTGCAGCTTGACCCTCCGATACCCGGGTGTTAGATTTCGCCGCGACGGTTTTGCGCCGCGGGAGTGGTGGAATCGGCAGACACCCAGGACTTAAAATCCTGTGTCATACCAATGGCGTGCGGGTTCAAGTCCCGCCTCCCGCACCAAACTCGCCACGTGTTCCTCCATCTATCTTCACTCCAGCCGATGTCTGCTCGTGTGTAGTGCGCAGATTTCTTGAGCAATATTCATCCCCATGATCCAGGCACCGTACGTGGAATGATTGTTGAAACGTACCCATCGGCGCCCAACGCCGAAGGCAGGCTGATGCACCGTGTCCAACGCTTTAATGTGCCCGAGTGTAGCCATGGTTCATAACCGGGTGCGATCGGTCATGTGAATTACGACAGAGTTACAGTTAATCCCTGGTGCTAGAGTCCGCGCACGGAACGGATGGGCTTTTGATAGTTCTGGTCATCGGTACCCAGGTCATCATGGCAGATGCGGGAATCGGTCGATGCGGTGACCTTGTCGATGATCCTGCGTGACACGAGCACTTCCTTCAGGAGGTCTGGCGTGGGAAAGCTGTCCATCACCACCGCGGGGCAGACCAGGAGGGTGCGTTCGACCACATTGTTGAGGATCACTTTATATTTCGTGTCGGCGAGCGGATCCCGTCTCGGCAAGACGGTTTCCACTACATAAGGGGTTGGAAATTGCGATTCGAGAAACTCCTTGATGACCTGTACCTTCCTGCGCACGTAGTCGTCTGTCACGGTCGATGGTCCTTTCGGATTCCGCCTCCGTCGGCTCGCCGGCGGCAGGGGAACAGCGATTGTGGTTTCAAGCCTCTTGTGGCACAGTGCCGTCTGGCAGAGAGTGGATATTAGGAGAAAAGCTGCCTGAAAACCAGGGGCTTTCCCTTGTCCATGTCGGCCACGGTAGCTCTTCTCATGACGGCACAGCCGAAAGTCGGGACATCCGGGATCTGTGGTTGCGTCTGATATACTTGCCATAGTTAATCATGGCAACGTGCTATGGCCGCACTCTGACGGGAGTTCCACAGATGGTACGACGCACCGCTGAGGTCATTGTGCAGGAACACGAATTTTCAGGGGCGGCAGGCGATCCGACTCACCCATCCAAACCAGGTCCGACACCCGAACAGGCCCCAAAAGACCCGGATGGGCTCCGTTGTCCGGTCCATAACTGCGCCGGCCGCATGAAGGTCTGTGCCGGAGAGTACGATACTCGCAGTGGGTTGGAATCACTGACCTGCACGACATGCGAGCATCGGGGGCTGCGATCGCGAGAAGGTGTCATTCCGCTATTTCGAGGAGGGCACGAATTCAAGTTTAGTTACGGACCTTCCACGCATACGGTCACGGTGGTGTTGAGCTCCGCATCGGTGAATTTGTGGGGCACTCATGGGGTGAATGAGGAACAGTTGGCAAAGCTTGCGGCGGAATGGAGCCTCCTGTGCGGCAATACAAAAAAGCCGGTGCATTTGGGCATTCCGGCCGTTGAGTTCGCCGACTTTTACCTTTACTTCTGCAGAAAGTAACGCGGGTTTTCCACCGGCGGGTCTTCTACGGCCGACCGAGCAGTTCTTCCCACAGCGTCCCCGGATAGTCGCATGCCGGCTCTGCACGCCGGCCTCATCGATTACCATTTCCCCAGCCAGTTCCGGCATCCTGCGTAATACGACGCAATCGCAATGGCCAAAACGAAGAGCACCTGCATGACGTGTTGCACCAACACGCTCGGGTCGATGGTACGGGTGACAAAAAGCAGGCCCGCGGCGATCAGGGTGACGACGAAGGTGGTCCGTTTGGGACAGAGGCTGCCGTCGCGCTTGCTCTGCGCAGCCAAGACAATCCACACACAAGCCCAGCCGATAGCGCCGACGACAAGCGCGGCGGCAAGATCGGTCAGGCCGACCATCAGACTGCTGAACCCGAGTTCCATTTTGGGACGGCGAGGCAATTCGATGCGGATGCGGTAAAGTTCGCCGACTGAAAGCGCCAGCCAGATCAGCAGAATGCCCAGCACAAAACTTCCACGGCCCATTTCTTCCGAGAACAGACGTTTCCGCGGCGCGGCTCCGGCGGAAGATTTCAGCGGAAACCCTTCGAAGTGCGGAGTAAAGTCGTACCCGCATTCGCAGTACTGGGCGGCATCGGGGTTTGCCAGGAGACAGCGGGGACATTCAAGCGGGATCGGTTTGCTCATTTCGTATCGACATTCGTGTTAGAATCGCGCGCCCCGCCCTGCTCGAGGACGTGGCTCTTCAAGAGGCCGGTATGCATCAATCGATACGCTCGTTTCAATTCGCATTTCTCGGCGCGCTGTTTGCGGCGAGCGCCGTGGCGGCTGGCGCCTTCGGTGCGCACGCCCTGAAATCGATTCTGGATCCGGCCATGCTCACCGTGTATGAAACGGCAGCGCGCTACCAAATGTACCATGCTCTCGGTCTCTTTGTCGTAGCCTGGTTACTTCGCGAGACCAACAGCCCATGGGCGGTCAAGGCCGGCTGGTTGTTGTGCGCCGGTATTCTGCTGTTCAGCGGGAGTTTGTATCTTGTGGCGCTGGCGGGGATCAAATGGATGGGCGCTCTGACTCCCTTGGGCGGGGTGTCGTTTATCAGCGGGTGGGCTTGCATTGCCTGGACCGCCTGGTGCGCCGATCGCTCTCAATGATGATGACGGCGCGGCGACGTCGCTTTGCCGCCCTCGTTGAAGCAGCTAGCGGTGCGTTTGCCGGTTATTGAGCCCCATCCGCCCGCTGTATTCACGAAGGTGCCTTCCAAACGCTGTCCCTCTCCCGAAAACAGCAGACTATCTTCCTGCACCCCGGCCCTGGTTTCCCATCGCAGATACACGCTATCACCCAGGACAATGATTTCCGCTGGACTGGTGGTCGACACGGAGCCCGGGGGAGCGAAGATCACAGCCGTTTTTTCTTCGCGATGGTTTTGATGGTTGTGAATCGACCATTGCCACGTTCCGCACAAACGCACGAGGCCGCGCTGTTGCCGCACTTGGTCTTTCCAATTGTAAATTCTGAACCATTCGCGGTGCACGGTGTCGATGGCCCAGGCTTCGATCTGGGCAACGACGCCTGCAATCACGGGCGCGGTGTCCTCCGTCGGGGCGCCCGCGGTTAACGTCTGGAGACGCCCCAGGGCAGGACCCAGCGTGGTGCCTTCGCTCAACCAGGCTGTTTGGGCTTCGAGGTGTGTGTGAACACGCTCGCGCGCTTCTGCGGTGCCGGACGTGCCGAGATCCCGGGCGGCGTGCGCCAATTGCCATGCTGCCAGCCCGCGCACGAGCTCATTGGCTGCTCTCGTGAGATCACTGATCAGCAATTCCTGAGTCATCGCCGGAGTCAGCCCTTTGGCTCCCACCGTCATCGCTGCGTCGCCGAGCCCCACCTGCGGGCCGATTACCGTCTTGAACAGGGACAGCGCATCACCCTGCGCCGGAAGAGCCGACAGCTGCGCCGCATTGCTCCGTGCCACCTCCTGAAAGGCAGGCAGGCGGTTGGCCAGGGTCGGCTGGGGTGGAGAAGTCGCCTCGTCGGCGCGTACGGTGATCGGCGCGGTGAATAGGGTGGTGAGGCAGCAGGCGAGGAGGGCGATGCGAACGACAGGATTCGGCATGACTGTGGCTGCTTTCATTCTAGACAAGAAGGACAGTGAGGACATGCGGTGACCGAAGGTCATCGGCCGCCGCCATCATCATCGCCTGGTTGACCCTCGATACCGTTCAGGTTCCCTGGAAACAGGTTTTAAGAAATGCCACAGTGGCGTTCCAAGCTTGCGCGGTCGCGTCGGGATTGTGCGCGCCCTGCCTGGTTTCGTCGCAGAAGGCGTGCGTGGCGCCGGGATAGGTCTTGATCTCAATCCGTTTTCCCTGGGCCGCAGCGGCCCGGAGCAGATCGACGTCTGATTGCGTCGCCCAGGTATCCTGCTCTGCCTGATGGTAGAGCAAGGGGCTCATCATATTGGTGAGTTGGTCCGGCGCGGTCACTTTTCCATAATAGGCGACGGCGGCCCGTAACCGTTTGCGTTGGCAGGCAAAGCGGATGGCCAGTGAGGCGCCCAGGCCAAACCCGACGACCCCATGGATATTCCGTTTCGTGCGTTCGGTCGTATTGAGATATTCGCAGCAGGTGTTGATGTCCTGGAGAAGGAATTGCTCGTTGCACTTGGCTGCCAGTGCTTCCGCCACTTCGGCATTGGCCGTGACCATGCCGCCGAGCCGGCCATAGAGCTTTGGAATGATGACGCCGTACCCTTCGCACGCCAAACGTGCGCCCAGCGCCGTGATCTGAGAATTCATGCCCCACCAGTCATGCAACAGCACAATCCCGGGATAGGTGACTTTGTCCTGCGGCCAGAATTGAATACATTCCACATGGACGTCTTTGCTGATCCGCGTGCGGATATACGGATCCACCATTGCGTCAGTCGGGGTCGGAATCGACATTCCACTTGGAAAGCGAGCCGTGCCGGTTCCAATCTGATCCAGGGAAAACGGTGCTGTCTGCGTAGTCATGGGCGATCGGGTCCTTTCTCGATGGGCATCGGCGTCAAACGGGCAATCGCCTGGTACTATAGGGAGCGGATTTGGACATTGTCAATCGATGGCGGCAGCCGCATGAGTCGTCTTGACCCGTTGCGATCCGGCCGGTAGAGTGCGGCCAGTGATGTCTCACGAATCTCGCATGCCGCTCGGAGTCGGGTTAATCGGACTTGGCCATCACGGCAGCCGCTACGCCAACCATCTTTTGCACGATCTTCCTGAGGCCCGTCTGGTAGCTGTGTGCCGGCGTCGGGCCGGGAAGGGAGCGGGGCTGGTAGAAGCGGCAACCGTCCCCTGTTATTCCGATTATCACGAGCTGATTGCCGATCCCCGGGTGGAAGCAGTGGTCGTGGTGACGCCGCCCGCGCTCAATCGGGATATCTGTACGTCCGTCGCACAGGCGAACAAAGCGCTCTTGGTGGAAAAGCCGCTGGCAACGACGGCCGACGAGGCGCGCGCCATCATACAGGCGACCCATGGGAGCCGTCAGGTCATGATGACTGCGCAGACCCTGCGGTTCGATGCGGCGGTGACGGCGCTGCGTGAACGCCGGGCGCAGGTCGGCGCGCTTCAGTATCTCAACCTGACCAGCCGGATGGAGCCGCACGGGAGGAGTGAGGAGGAGTGTGGGTTCGGCGGGCGCGGCTGTGTCCTCGAGATCGGGATCCATCTCCTGGACCTGGTTCGCGTGTTGACGGAAGACGAGATTCACACGGTGTCCTGCGAGATGGACCGCGTGCCGCCTGCCGGTTCAGAGCGGCGGATGCTGGGCCGCCTCGTTACTCGATGTGGATTGACCTGTCTGGTGGATGTGTCCCGGGTAACGTCGGGTCGGATCGGGCGCGTCGAACTGATCGGCAGCGAAGGACAGGTGTCGGCGAACTGGTGCGAGCAGCGGATAACGAGGATCTCAGCCCGGCATGGCGCCGGAGACTGGCCCACCACGGCAGTCCCAACCGTGCTCAGCGCATTGCGCGCCTTCGTGCGGAGCGTGCGCGATGGCTTGCCGCCTCCAATCACCCTCGAAGACGGCAAGCGCGCCGTTGAAATTGCCGAGGCCTGTTACATCTCAGCCGCCCAGGGCGGCCGGGCGGTTACGGTCGAGTACCGGTGACCTAGGTTTCCGCGACAATGTGCGTATCGGTTTCTTCGACGCCTTCGATGGCGTGAATGCGTGTAATCACGACGTCGGACAGCGCTCGCTCATCCGCCACATTAATAAAGACGAAAATGTCCGGTTGGCCAAAACAGGCGTGGATCTGCTCGACGCCGGCAATGCTCTTGAGTGCGGCGAGCACGGATTTACCTTTGCCGGCCTTGACCTTGATGAGAATGTACGCTTTCGTTGCCATGATGCCTCCTCAAACTGCAGTCGTGAAACAATGTGATAGTGTTGGCTGCGCTTTGGTTGATAAGGGACGGTTACTCCGGTTTGGCTCCGGGCATCTCCCCGCGACGCCGGGCATAGACTTCCTGGAAACTGTTGCCCTGTGTAGCAAAGGCGCGGCTGCTCTGTTGGTACAGTTCCGCCAGGATATCGAAATCCTGTTTCCCGATATTGAATTCCCGGAAGCCGTCACTGAGACCGTCGGCGTTCCAGGCCGTCTCGAGTTGTCCGGCCGTCATCACTGCGTCGAAGGTATCTGCCGACCAACCGCTCTGGCGGAATGACGCTTCCACCTCATCAGCGCGAGGGCCCAGCGTGGTGCGATGGGCTTCCGTAAAAAACTGCCGGACGGCCGGATGATTGCTTTTGAGAAAAGCGGACTGAAATTGAATCACGGCCTTGATGATCCTGTTAGCCTGCGGCGTGCCCTCGGGTGGCAGAATCCCGGCGTCTTCAAAGGTCGCCAGCATGGCCATGACCGAGCCGATATAGACAGAGGCCGTCCGTGCGGGCTGGGCAACCGTTCCCTTCATCGGTGCCGGTTCGGCGACCATCAGTTGACTCCAGCCTCTATCGGGAACAAGCGGCGACAGGACTAGCATCATGATGACGAGATACGCCCTGACGAAGGGTGTGGGTGCCCCTCCTGGCCGGACCGCCGAATTCGCCTCTATGACAGAGCTGGTATTCGGTCGACTGAGGCGATCTGCGAGGGGTGACATGGCGGCATTATACAGAAGCGCCGCTACCCACGCTACAGCGCAAGGCCGGAGCGGCTCTACGCTGGCGGCGTGATTGAATTCCGCAGGGGCAACTGCCTATAATCCGGCCACCAACGCCGCTTTGCGACCGTTTGACCTTCCTCTGATTCTCGACCGCATAACGGTTTTCTGGGGGAATTTGTGCTGGCCAATGTCTTGAGTGCCGCGATCGTGGGCATCGACGCGCATCTGGTGGATGTGGAAGTCGATATCTCCGCCGGGCTGCCTCAGTTCTCCATCGTGGGGCTTCCCGATGCGACAGTCCGCGAAAGTCGCGACCGGGTTCGTGCCGCCCTTAAAAATAGCGGCTTCCAATTTCCCATCAAAAAAATCACGGTCAACCTGGCTCCCGCCAATATTAAGAAGGAAGGCGCCGGGCTTGATCTGGCCATCGCCCTGGGCATTCTCGCGGCGGAAGACGTCATTCCTGCGGAGGCCGTCAAGAATTCGGTGTTCGTGGGAGAGCTGTCGCTCGATGGTCGCCTCAAGCCGATCCCGGGGGCCCTGTCGATCGGCGTGGTCTGCCGCCGTCGTCATCGCATTCTGGCTCCCGCTGAGAATGCCGAGGAGGCGGCGTTAGCCGACGGCGCGGAAGTATTTCCCATCCACACGCTTCCGCAAGCCGTAGAGTTTTTACGCGGCGCTCAAGCGATTGCCGCCTTCTCGTTGACCGGCGACGGATCCGCCGCCTGCATACTGCCGGAGGACGAAGACTTTGCCGACGTGAAAGGACAGGCGCACGCGAAACGGGCCTTGGAAGTCGCTGCCGCCGGCGGACACAATCTTCTGATGATGGGCCCGCCTGGTTCCGGTAAGACCATGTTGGCGCGCCGCCTCCCCGGCATTCTGCCGTTGCTGGCGCAGGAAGAAGCGCTGGAGACCAGCCGCATTCACAGTGTGGTCGGACAACTCTCTCGAAATCAGCCCTTGATGCGCCGGCGCCCCTTTCGCGCCCCGCATCACAGCATTTCAGAGGCTGGTCTCATCGGCGGCGGAACTATGCCGCGGCCCGGCGAGGTATCCCTCGCTCACAATGGGGTTTTGTTTCTGGACGAAGCCGGTGAGTTTGGGCGCGCCACGCTCGACGGGTTGCGACAGCCGCTGGAGGATGGGCATGTTACCGTCACACGCGCCAGCGGCTCCCTGAAATTTCCGGCCCGGTTCATGCTGGTGGCCGCCATGAATCCCTGTCCCTGCGGCTATTACGGCGACCGGACGAGAGACTGTGTCTGTAGCGTCGCTCAGGTACGGCGTTATCGAGGACGATTGTCCGGACCCCTCCTGGACCGTCTCGATCTTCAGATCGAGGTGCCGGCTGTGCCGATTCGCGCCCTTGGCGATGACGCGCCGGCGACCGATTCGTCGGCGACGATCCGGACGAGGGTGATGGCGGCCCGGGCGCATCAGGCCGAACGGTATCGTCGCGACGGGATCTACACCAATGCGCAATTGAAACCGCGCCACCTGAAGCAGTATTGTGCTCTGGACAGCCAGGGACGCGATCTGCTTGAACAGGCCATGGCCCGATTGGGGTTTTCGGCCCGTGCGCACGGACGCATTCTCCGTGTCGCCCGGACTATTGCCGATTTGGCTGAGTCTGGTAGTATCGCACCGGCTCATCTGGCCGAGGCGATTCAGTACCGAAGTTTCGATCGTCGAGTAGAGTTGTGAAAGAATCCCCTATCATCCATACCGCGCGTGTTTTCGCCTGGTGGTTCATCGTCGGTGCGACGATGGCATTGGCGGTCATTCTCCTGCAAGGGGGCATTCGAGAAGCGATGCAAGCTCAGGGATCGGTGTGGGAACTCAAACTGGTTGAATTCCTCACGACCATTCTGGGCGGCGGCTTATTGGGCGGGTGTATCGCATTGATTTTGGACCGTATCAAGAAATCGTGACGAGGCATCTCCGGGTGCCGTGCAGCAGAAGGAGTCGTGGCTATGGATATTGAAGTCGGGTCCAATCTGTATAAAAATTCGAACGGCATCATCGATATCGAAGGGGTGCCGCAGTTTGAGGTCGCCATCAAGGAACCGGCGCGGGCGTTGCTCGTCAACTTTGCGTTGTTTGATGAGGTGGGAAGGATGATGGCGAAGGTTGTCGACAGCAATCTGACGTTCAACGAGCGTCGCGCGTATCAGCTTGCCAAGAGTCCGACCAGCGTTTCCCTTAAACACGAGGAATCGGGAACGGTCGTGTTCATGTTGGAATTACGCGAGGGGAACCGCGTGGTGTTCAGTAAGGGTTCGTTTCACACGATCAAGGGACATCGTCTCGACGTGTCCCAGACGGAATGGCGGATCGATAAGAAACACTTCAGCGGTAAGGAGACGGACACGAAGGGAGGGGCGGTCTTTTTGGGATAACCGCCCCCGACGGGTCTTCGCGTGTCCCACACCGAAGGATGGCTCACGGGGCAACGGTCGGAACGATGACGATCTGCCCATCCTTCACGTCCACCACCGCCGTATCTCCATCCCGCAGCTCTCCCTTGATCAACTGCCGCGCCATCGGTGTCTCAATCTCCTGCTGAATGAGTCGCTTGAGCGGTCGCGCGCCATACACCGGATCGTAACCGCGGCGGCCTAGGTTCTGCAGCGCGTCCGGCGTGACCGTCAGCGTGATCCGCCGCTCAATCAAGCGGGCTCGCAACCGCTCCAGTTGAATCTCTACAATCTTGGACAACTGTTCGTTTCCAAGCGCATGAAAGACCACGATCTCGTCCACCCGGTTCAGGAATTCCGGCCTGAAGTGTGCCCGCAATTCGCCAGTCACCTGGGTCTTCATCGTCTCATAGGAGGCGCCGGCCTGCTGCGCTTCCAGGATATGCTGACTGCCGATATTCGAGGTCATGATCAACACCGTATTCTTGAAATCCACGGTTCGCCCCTGTGAATCGGTCAGCCGTCCGTCGTCGAGCACCTGCAGCAGAATATTGAAGACGTCGTGGTGCGCCTTTTCAATCTCGTCGAAGAGGATGACGGAGAACGGATGCCTTCGCACAGCTTCAGTCAGTTGGCCGCCTTCCTCATACCCCACATAGCCGGGAGGGGCGCCGATTAACCTGGCGACCGTATGCTTCTCCATATATTCCGACATGTCGATCCGGATCAGATTCGATTCGTCATCGAAGAGGGTGACGGAAAGCGCGCGCGCGAGTTCCGTCTTGCCCACACCGGTCGGACCAAGGAACAGAAACGAACCGATCGGCCGGTTGGGGTCCTTGATGCCGGAGCGGGCCCGCAACACGGCATCAGCCACCGCTGTGACGGCCTGCTCTTGTCCCACGACGCGCTTGTGGAGCAGTTCATCCAGCTTGAGGAGTTTTTCCATTTCCCCCTCAACGAGCCGCGTAACGGGAATCCCGGTCCAACGGCTGACCACGGCGGCGATATCCTCTTCATCCACCTCTTCTTTCAGCAGGCGGGTTTCGTTTTGTTTTTTGCCGAGGGATTGCTGTTCCAGTTCGAGTTCCCGCTCGAGCCTGGGCAACTCGCCGTATCGCAGTTCGGCGACCTTGTTCAAATCATACGCGCGCTCGGATTGCTCGATGTTCTGCTTCACTTCCTCAATCTGTTGGCGGATTTTCCGCAGCTTGCTCACCGAATTTTTTTCAGATTCCCATCGAGTCTTCAGGGCCTGCAGATCGCGATTCTTCTCGTTCAGCTCCTTTTCAATCGATTGGAGACGCGCCTTGCTTCCCGCATCGGTTTCTTTTTTGAGGGCTTCCCGCTCGATCTCCAGTTGTAAGACTTTCCGTGAGACCTCATCGAGTTCCGCGGGCAAACTGTCGATTTCCGTGCGGAGCCGTGCGGCGGATTCGTCGACGAGATCGATCGCTTTATCCGGCAAGAAGCGGTCGCCGATATACCGGTTGGAGAGTTTGGCTGCCGCGACGAGGGCGGCGTCTTTGATGCGCACGCCATGATGCACTTCGTAACGTTCCTTGAGACCTCGTAAAATAGAAATGGTGTCCTCGACACTCGGCTGATCGACCAGCACCGTTTGGAATCGGCGCTCGAGCGCGGCATCTTTCTCAATATGTTTGCGGTACTCGTCCAGAGTGGTGGCGCCGATGAGGTGCATTTCGCCTCTGGCCAACATGGGCTTGAGGAGATTCGCCGCATCCATTGCACCTTCGGCGGCGCCCGCGCCCACAACGGTGTGCAGTTCGTCGATGAAGAGCAGGACTTGCCCTTGCGCCGATTGGATTTCCTTGAGGACGGCCTTCAGCCGTTCTTCGAATTCTCCACGGAACTTGGCGCCGGCCACGAGCGCGCCCATATCGAGGACGACCACTCGCTTCTGCTTGAGCCCTTCTGGCACATCGCCCTTCACGATGCGCTGTGCCAGGCCTTCGACGATGGCTGTCTTGCCGACACCCGGCTCACCGATCAGGACGGGGTTGTTCTTGGTTCGTCGGGATAGAATCTGGATAGTTCGTCGGATTTCGTCGTCACGGCCGATGACCGGATCAAGTTTGCCCTGGCCCGCAAGTTTGGTGAGGTCGCGCCCGTATTTTTCCAATGCCTGGTAGGTGCCTTCAGGATCCTGGCTCGTCACCCGCTGGTTGCCACGAACCTGTTGCAATGCCGTCAGGAGGCGTTCCCGCGTCAAATTCAGCCGGCGAAACACGCCGCCCTCTTCGACCATGGCCAGAACAACATGTTCGACGCTGATGAACTCGTCGCGCAATTCCTTCATCTGGTCTTCGGCTTTGGTCAACACAGTGCCTAACCGCGGTGCAAGGTGGATCTGTCCGGGAGCCGCGCCGGGCCCCTGAACTTGCGCCACTTTCGCGAGCGCTTGGTCCGCCGCTTGGCGAACGGCAGCCGGTGACACCCCGGCCTGTTCGAACAGAGCGCTCGCAATCCCGCGCTCTTGCTCCAGAAGCGCCAGCAGGAGATGCTCGACATCAATGCCCTGATGTCCACGGCGCATGGCAAGGGCTGAGGCGCTCTGCAGAGCCTCCTGTAGCTTGACGGTCATCCGGTTCATATCCATGTGGCTGACTCCTGGGTGGGTGTGCCTCTCTACTGGGAGAACATAATCATATCGATGGGCAAGTCAATAGCAGCCACTACCGGCTATTCCTTGCTCGTTCGAGAATCTGAATTCTTTCGCGGCGTGACTTGACCTGTCAGGGGAATCCGTCTTATTGTCCGCCCAACATGTTGAATCGCCTTCTCGCTACGAGGCACCGCTCTGTATGTGATGCGGCCCGCATTGACTGATCCATGTTGACCGTCTTCAGTTCTACGCTCCAGCTCTATCGAGACGCGCTGCACGCGACCGGGCGCTCCCTGGTCCGCGGGTGGTTCGTCATCCTCGCCGTCATCGTCTTTACCCTACTGATGATGTTGGCCCATCAAATCGCTCGTCCCCTGGGTATGCTCGGAGGATTCCTGCTCGGTGCCGTCAATGCGCTCTTGATCGGCGCGACGCTGAGCCTGATCGAACAGTCCATTAAGGGCATGCGGACAATAACCATGCATGACGTGCTGGAAAGCATGGGGCATTATTTTTGGGATGTCATTAGTGTCGGGTTTGTGCTCTGGATTCCCACGATGCTCCTGGACACGAGTCTGCGTGCCAATCCTGACAGTCAATTTCTTGTGATGGCCTGTTTGTTACTGGTCTTCATTCTGCTGAATCCCGCTCCAGAGGTGATCTATCTCACCAGGCATGATTCTCCGCTTGATGTCTTGAAGCGGAGTTACGAGTTCGTACTGGATAATTGGATTGAATGGTTCCTGCCGATGGCCTTGGTCTTGGCGCCACTCGGATTGTCGCTCTTCTTTAAACTGTCGAGTCAGTTGGGGAGGGGAGCTGGACTCGATTTCATCCAGTTAGTCCTGGTGCCGTTTACCATTCTGAGCGCCTGGTTGACCGACCTTGGGATTTCCGCAAGCCTCACCGGTACCATGGCGCTGCTTCTGACTCCGCCGCTCATGGTCGGTATGCTCCTCTTTCGAGGCCATCTTTTCTCGGCGCTATCTTCCACGTCTCGACGACAACGCGCGTATCAGTCGCAGTTCCACGACTCCGCTCGCTAGGAAGAGATTCCAGCGATTCGACGACGCACCCGCCGTTTCTGCACAATATAGAGAACTTGTTGAGGGGAGGAGGGAAGTGGTGTATGGCTTAACCTGCACTGCCGATTCTGCAGGATCTTGCGTCCATCACCAGGGAAGGGACCTGGTCGTGCGCCTCTCAATTTTCTGGCGATTAGTGCTGACGTATGTGGTCATTATCGCGGTAATGACCGCCGTCAATGTCTACGCGTTGTTGCAGATTCGGACATTAGCCGGTCTCAATACGGAGGTCGGATCCCACCATCATCCGGAAATTGATTCAGCCAAACGCTTAATCGCCTCGCTCTATGAGGAGGTTCAGGACGAGAAGAGATACATGGCCGTACCTGCCGCCGCTTTTCTGGAGCGTTTCGAGACCGAGCGCAAAGAGTTTCAACAGATTCTGCAGGAATTGCTGGCTCATGACGTCCCGGAACCAGAGATACGACTGCTCAAGGATGTCCAGGGACTTCAGCAGGCGCATCTGGCGCTTTTTCAAACGCAGTTGGCTGAGTCAGGCGGACACCCGGAGGCCCCCTCGGCCTATGATGCGCGGCGCGAGGCAATGGTGGAAAAAATGGTCGCAACTCTACAGCAGTACATCGGCCTCCATGAGTGGCGGATTGCTGTAGGAGTAAATGAGTCTCGCGCCAGCTCCGTGCATGCGGAAGCCGTCACACGCAATCTGGTGTTGGTCGCGCTCCTCTTCGGTCTCGGTATGGCCGCGGTGGCTAGTTACAATATTCTTCGACCGTTGCGTCGTCTCCAGGCCACCATTCAGGAGATGGGGCAGGGCAATTTCAATGCTTCGCTGGATGGTCAGGCGCCCCGCGAATTGCGGGAATTGGGTGAAACGGTCAAGTGGATGGGAACCAAGTTGCAGCAGTTGGATGATATCAAAAGCGAGTTCCTCGCCCATGTATCCCATGAGTTGCGCACACCGATGGCTTCGATCCAGGAAGGCACTCATCTCTTACTGGATGAAATTCCCGGCCCCTTAACACAGGACCAGCGGACCACCCTTCGCATTATGTCGGACAGTAGTCGGCGGCTCATGTATCTCATTTCGACGATCCTAGATCTGTCGAAGATGGAGTCCGGGATGATGGAGTATCGGTTTGTCCCGACGGATCTCCGGCGGGTCGCCGATATTTCGGTCAATAAAATCCGCCTATTAGCAGATGCCAAACATGTCCAGCTCTTGATTGAGGCCCCGGTGGAACGGCACTGGGTCAGGGCAGATAGCACACGCATCGAACAAGTACTGGACAATCTCCTCTCGAATGCGTTGAAGTACAGTCCCGAGGGTGCCATTGTCAGGCTACACATGACCCCGAAGCAAGACGAAGGGCTGCTGTTTGTCGACGTCGCGGATTCGGGTCCCGGCATACCGGCGGAGGAACTGCCACATATTTTCGAGCGGTTTTATCAGGGGCGTACCAGAAACCGACAGGTGTCAGTGGGCAGCGGCCTCGGGTTAGCCCTTGCGAAAAAGGTCGTAGAAGCCCATGGCGGGAGGATTTGGGTGGAAAGTGAAGTCGGAAAAGGGACGACCGTGCGATTCATTTTATATCTAACGAAATCAGGGATGTTGGCCTAGTGCGGCGGTGTCACTCCATAGGCGTGTTGGTGGTTTTTGGACTCCTGTCCGCCTGTGGCACCCTCCCTCCGCCCCCATACCAGAGCCCATATTTTCTAAACGACGAGGGGGGGGGCAAGATTTTGCAAGCCATTTTACGTAAAGATTCCTCGTCAACGCCTAAATGTGCTAGTAAAAATACCTGTGATCATGTATTCTTCACCCGCGCATTGGCGTCTCTGTATGAAAATCGAGAGTCGGCCATCCATAACTTCGAGAAAGTTATTGCCGTCGCCCCCAAGAGCCAGTTGGCTGTTTCGAGTCGACTCTGGTTGCAATTGCTGCAGGCCGGTGAAGTATCGCCTGATCAGTCATGGATGCGTTCCGTCTGGAATGGGCCTGCAATCGCTCAGACTCAAGGGGTGCTTTCCCAAACAATTGAACGCACAGTGCGGGATCTTCTCGACCGCGAACTCACCATTGAACAATTACGTGCGTTACAGGACAGCGAGGCTCAATCTCTCGAGGCCATGCAGCGCGAGCTTCAGAACCAGGAGCGAAAGGCGGAGTTATTCAATTCCAGGCGTGAGTCCCATCGCATGTCGGTAGAGCCGGCCACGCTTCAAAGCCTGCAGCGGCAAGTCAGCGACCGGGACAAAAAAATCGAAGAACTCACGAGCCAGCTTGAAGCGCTCAAGCACATTGATCAGGAAATGAGAGGAAAGACCCGTCCAATCAAGCCGCCCGCAAGTTTTGTCCCATCGCAACAATCGGAGCCGTCCAAACCCTAAGGACCGTCATGGAACAAGAACGAATTCTCGTTGTGGATGATGACGAAGGTCTGTTGCATTTACTGCGGATGCGGCTGTCTGCTCTCGGATTTTCCGTGACGCCCTGTACAACAGGACGCGATGCTCTTGTTGCGGCCCGGCAGGAAACGTTCGATATCGCGATTACTGATTTGCGGTTGCGGGCAGAAGATGGATTGGTGCTGACCGAGGAACTTTTACAGATTCAACCGGGACTGCCGGTCATTATTCTGACCGCGCATGGGAGTATTCCCAACGCAGTCGAAGCGATGCAACGCGGGGCCTTTGGCTATTTGACCAAGCCATTTGATGACAAAGAATTGAAAGCGACTATCGATAAAGCCTTGATTCAGTTGCGGATGACTCGAGAAATCCAGCGACTGAAATCATTGGTCAAGGAGCTCTACGGCTTGGAAAATGTCATTGCGAGAAGTTCCGCCATGCAACGATTGTTTCAGCAAGTTGCTCAGATCGCCGATTCAGATGCAACCATTCTGTTAACCGGCGAAACCGGGACAGGAAAAGAAGTGCTGGCCAGAGTTCTCCATGCCAATAGCCGTCGATCAAAGGGCCCGTTTGTGGCGTTGAATTGTGCCGCGATCAGCGAAAGTCTTTTTGAAAGCGAGTTATTCGGGCATATCCGTGGTGCCTTTACCAGTGCAATGACGGCGAAGCGGGGCCTTTTCCAAAGCGCGAATGGGGGAACACTTTTCCTCGACGAAATTGCAGAAATGTCGCTCCCCATGCAGGTAAAACTTCTACGCGCCGTACAGGAGCGGGAAGTGCGCGAGGTCGGCGCCGCGTATACGACAAAAGTCGATGTGCGGATCATTACGGCGACGAATAAAGATCTGGCGGAATGTGTAAAGCTGGGGACGTTCCGGCACGACCTATACTATAGAATTTCCGTTGTGCCGCTTAGTATTCCTGCTTTGCGCGAACGGCGGGACGACATTCCACTGTTGGCCCAACATTTTTTGAAGCAGAGTGCGCGACGATCCAACAAGGATGTGCGTGGATTCACGCCGGCAGCCATGCATAGGCTTATGGGGTATCCATGGCCAGGCAATGTTAGGGAACTTGAAAATGCAGTGGAAAAGGCCGTGGTCATGTCCCGGCAGGACATGGTGTCGCCGGAACTACTTCCATCAGCCGGGGCGTCGACCGATATGGGTTTAAAACCCTTGACCGAAGCAAAGGAAGAATTCGAACGCTCGTATTTACGGAATGTATTACAGATGACGGGCGGAAATATTTCCCGGGCAGCTCAGTTTGCAGGCCGATATCGGGCAGATTTCTATAAAATGTTAAAAAAGTATGGGCTGCATCCTTCGATGTTGAAGGAGCGTCATGACCTGGATCTCACCGAAATTGAGGATACGACGGAGGAGGTCAAAGACGCCTAGGGCTCAATTTGGGGAAGCGAACAAAATTGAAATCCAATTAACCGTTCTAGTCGCTTTGCCGTTGTATGACGGATTTTTTTAATCCGAATGCCAAAGTCTTTCCCGCTGGCCCATTGAACTGAAGCCTCTTCTATTTCTAACGGTGAGTTTTCCTCAGGAAGTTCCATTCGCAATGTAAGTTTCATGCCTATCCTGACTTCATGATCACCCTGCATACGCCATCCTCCATTCGAAATATCCCGGATTATCCCTTTTCCAAGAAAATCTTCTGACAGGTAGTAGCCAGTATCGCAACGCCTGACCCTCTGGTACGTGCGAATCCTAAAATGCTTTGGCATGATCAGGGCTCCTATGAAAATCAGGTCATGAATTGGTTAGTCGATGTGTTCATCTCCCAGTGGCTCCGAAAAGAACTATGCCTTCGCTCCACGTTGATGGACCGCTCACAGCAGGGCTCTGTCGCACCAAGTGTTCAAGGCGGCGCTGTTCGTCTTCAGAGGTTCGAATAAATTCGACGCCGAGCTTGGAACCATCCACCCATCTGACTGCGGCCAGAGCCACATGCAGCGGAGATTGACGATCAGGCAAGAACAGTCTCAGTTGGAGATACTCGCCAGCGGTCATCTTTTTCGGGCTTTCGAGAAGGCATCCTGGAAGAGAAATATCTAGAATTCGCCCTTCACCCACCACATTATCTCCCGCAAACATGACCGAGCAGTCCATGGGTACTCGGTGACTATATCGATTCTTCATGGTGCCTCCTCTTAAGGAACCTCGGCATGAATACTCTCCCGTTAGATAGCAACAGTATTCGAACTACAGCCCTTCGCCTAGTCCTCAGAATCGGTAACCCGATGGAGGGGAGAACGTCCTAACTAGAAGCCGATTTCAGGCATTCTAGACAACCAATCAGAGAAGGTTCGGACATGAGATGCAACGACACTCCTGCGAGCAGTCCGAACTGAACGCCTATCGCCCTTTGTTATGCGGATTGTACAAAATCGGCCTGGATGGAGCTGAGCGAGGTGGGGACAGGTGAAATTTAAGTATTTCACAGGTAAGGCGGAAACACTCACACACTTATGAGGGGAGGGGAGCGATTCTGTGCAGCGCCAACCAGTTGATTCGTCGGTGGAATTCATGGAGCTGGCGAGAGGAATCGAACCCCCAACCGGCGGTTTACAAAACCGCTGCTCTGCCAATTGAGCTACGCCAGCTCGCAAGATTCGTTATCGAAAGGATCGTGGATATTGAGCAGAGCGGGAACCCTACAATTCTTCTTCATGCCTGTCAAGCTGCGAATAGGCATCGTGAGTCCGTCGTTCAGTTTCTGCGCAATACTTCTGGTGCAATTTTCCCGAAAGCCCTTACTTTTACTTGAATAAAGTGCGAATTCCCAATAAGCTGAATTAGGATATGTCTACTTCACGCGCCACGGATCTCGTCTCCAGCCGTAGTCGTGTTTTGCTAAGCCAGTCCATCGCATTCGATCTTCCAGAGAGGAGGGCTCCCTTATGAGCCAGTCACACATTCTCGTGATTGATGATGACCCGGCAGTCCGGCAGCTATTGGCGGAAACACTCACGAGTGAAGGTCATCAGGTGACGGTCATGTCGAACGGGGTGGACGGGGTGGAGGCGGTGAAGGACCAGCCGGTACACGTGGTGCTGACAGATCTTCAGATGCCGGGGATCGATGGGCTGGAAACGATCGACAGAATCTCAAAGATCGATTCTAAGGTTATTGCGATCGTGATGACCGGATACGGAACGGTCGATTATGCTGTGCGAGCGATGAAGGCCGGCGCGTTCGACTTCATCACCAAGCCTTTCGAGCCTGACACGGTGGCAGTGGTGGTGAGGAAAGCATTAGACGTATACAAACTTAAACAGGAAAACCACCTTCTTCGAAAAGCGGTGCGAGATCAATACCGGCTTGAGCATTTGGTAGGCACCAGTGCGCCGATGCGGATGGTGCTGGATTTCGTCGAAAAGGTCGCTGATAGCGACAGTACGGTATTGATTGAAGGGGAGAGCGGAACGGGAAAAGAATTGATCGCGCGCATGCTGCATTTTAATAGCATGCGACGAGACCGCCCTCTAGTGCCTGTTAATTGCGGTGCGATTCCGGAAACGCTGCTGGAGTCGGAGCTGTTCGGCCATGAAAAGGGGGCGTTTACAGGAGCCGCGCACACCCGGCTTGGTCGGTTTGAACTGGCCCATGGCGGCACCATCTTCCTAGACGAAGTCGGCGAGATGAGTTTGCCATTGCAAGTGAAGCTACTGCGCGTTTTACAGGAGCGATGCTTCGAACGAGTCGGTGGAACCAGGACGATTAACGTGGATGTGCGCATTATCGCGGCCACCAATCAGGATTTGGCGCAGGCCGTTCAGGAGCGCCGGTTCCGACAGGATTTGTATTATCGATTGCATGTCATTCCCATTCACATTCCTCCGTTGCGGGAGCGCCGCAGCGACATTCCGCTCTTGGTCAATCATTTTATCGCCCAATTCAATCAATTGCGCCGGACGGAGATTCTCGGCATGGAGCCGGACGCATTGGTTCGCATGACAGAAGAGGAATGGCCGGGAAATATCCGGGAACTTGAGAACATGATTGAACGCCTCTGCGTCTTGAAGAAGAGGGGCATGATCACCGTGGCCGATCTCCCGGAACGTTCGTTAAAAATGGTAGGAGGAAAGGCGGCCGAAGCTCCCGAGCAGTTTATTCGCTTCTCTGAAGATGGCATCAATTTGACGAAGGAACTCGAACATTACGAGAACCGTCTTATCGGGGAAGCCCTGCGAAAAGCCAATGGCATAACCAGTCGGGCAGCTCAGCTGCTTCAAGTGAATCGGACTACGCTCGTGGAAAAATTAAAACGGAAAGGGTTCGATCCGAAAAGTCATGGGTACTCCATTCAAAACTGACTGATCTCTCCTTCATCTCTCAGCCTGTCAATTTCTTGACCCGCTCTTGATCGCGGACGTTGTTATTTCTGACGGCCGGCTCGGTGTTCAACCCGTTGTTTACCTAGAACATCAACCGATACAACTAGTTGCCGGATTTCCATAGGGGCACAGGACTTGCTGATTCGGCTCCTGTGCACCTCTTATCCTCTAGATCCCGCTACGCCCTCGCCTGCACAGGCTACGTTTTCAGTTGTTTCCTGTTCGTGGGAACAGGGTCTGCCATGGCTGCAGGCGGCTTATCCACGATGCGGCAAGAGTTGCCGGCCATGATGCCGGAGCCATCAGAACTCGTGCGTGGGGCCTTGCCCGATCCGGGACCACGGTTTGAACGCACGACCGATCGTCCGGAATGGAAACAGTTCGAACAAGGAGTGAGTCTGTACAACCACGGGCTCTATCCGGAGGCACGCCTGCAGTTCAGCAATCTGCTTCGGGATTACCGCGAGTCGCCGCTCAAGCCTTCGATCCAGGCGTTTCTGGCGGAAAGTGCGCTCAAGAGTCACGACCCTGAAGTCCGGCCGCTGGACATCATCGATCAGTACAAAACAGTGATGCGCGAGAATCCGCAATCGACGAATGCGAAGCGGGCAGCCTGGCGGATCGGCGATGTGTATCGGGTCGAAGGATGGTTTCAGGAAGCGCAGATTGCCTATCAGCATGCCCTCTCTCTCTCGGAGCGCGACTCGTTTGATGCCAATCGGGCCATGCTCGGACTGGGCTATGTCCAGCGAGGATTGAAGAACTGGAAAGAGAGCATTCACACCTTCGACCATGTGTTGAAACGCACCGTCGATCCTACCCTGTTGGTATCTGCCTCGCTGGGAGAAGCTCACAGTCTCTATCGGATGAGCCGCTTGAAGGACGCCGATGTGCTCTACGAAAGTATCGCCAGCCGGTGGCCTGCCGCGCTTCGGAGCGATGCCTTTGCGCTGTTGCGGTATGCCGATACCGCCGGGGAATCCAAGCGGGGGCCGGTGATGCGGGAGCAGTTGCTCCATTTTTACAATTTGTATCCAACCCGGCCCGAAACGCCGTTCGTGCTGACCTACCTCGCCGATAGTTACAAGGAGGCGGGGCGTTGGGCTGAATCAAGCATCTTCTACGCAGCGCTACTGAGCCAATACCCTGATGCGCCGATTGCCGCCACCGCCAGGCTTCGGTATGCCGATGTGCAGGAACATCTGGATCCGGAGGGCGAGGAGGTCAATCTTCGACACACCATCGCGGCGCATCTGGAAAATGTTCCGTTGAAGCCGGGAGAAATGCTGAGTCCTCGTCAGGTATTCGAACAGAGTGCCAAAGATTATGAGAATTCGATAGTCGGCAGCGAAGCCCTGTTTCACCTTGGGGAAACCTTGGACAGAGCGGGCAAACCGGAGGATGCCCTCCGCGCGTATGAACTGGCGGTGCTGCGCACAGGCAAGTTTGAAAACGATCCTTGGCCGGAAAGAAGCGGCGCGCAGCTGGTCCGCTTCCTTCGCCCACGCCTGGAGGCAGCCCTCAAGGCAGAGGATGATTTTGAACTAATCAATGTATTCCATCGGCATGGGCCCTTCGCCGACCGCTTGTATGCCGGCACGGAGTTGCTGCTCAACGTCGCAGACGCGCATCGTCGCCTGGGCTTCCCCGTGGAGTCTGCGCGGCTGTTTCAGTCTTTGGTTCGCGATCCTAAAGCAGAGAAGGTACATGAAACGGCGTTGATGGGGCTGGCCCACAGTTACATGGAACAAAAAGATATGCGGGCGGCGAGGGCAGTGTTTGAGCGGTATCGCCTGCAATTTCCTACCGGTCGGTTTTCTGGAGAGGCATTGCGTGGAATTCTGACCTCGTTTGAGGGAGAAGGCAATCTCGCCGCCCTGCTCAAACTCGGCCAGCAATGGCTGGCGCACAATCCGCGGCATCCTGACCGCACGATGGTGCAGCTGAAAGTTGCCGGCGTGTTGGCTCAGTCCAAACAAGACGCCGAGGCGGCAGCGATCTACGACGGCCTGATCAAAGCGGGTCGGGAACTCTCCGCCGGGGACCTGCTGCGGTATGCCGATGTGCTGGCTCGTTTGAATCGCCAGGCGCCGGCGCTGGCCATGTATAAAGAGGCGCTCGTCGCAGGACTCGAGCCGGTGCAGGAAGCCTGGGCTCAATTGCAAATGGTTCAGCTGGCACGCGGGTCAAAACGCGAGGATTTTGCCAAAAGCGGGCTGCGCGCACTGAGTGTGAATTCCGATAGTCTGGTTCGCCGCATCGCGGCCGTGTTGGCAACTGAATTGCCGGAACCGCCGGCCGACAAACGAGGGAAAAAACCGTGACCAAGCCGGAGGGAGACACGATCAACAATGACTTGCTGACGCGCGCGTTTCGAGATTTTGATCAGGCCGCAACCGTGCTGCAGCAGTCGTACGACGCGTTAACTACACGCCTGCAGCAAATGGATCTCGAACTCGCGCAAACCAATGCGAGTCTGCGCGAGCATCTGCGTGAAACCGAGGACATGCGTGCCCATGTGACCGCGGTCTTGGAATCGTTGGATACCGGCGTCATCGTGGCCGATTCTCAAGATATTGTGGTGCGGTGCAATCATTCGACGGAGTTGCTCCTGGGCGTGCCGCAGGCTGAATTGCGAGGGCGTCGAGCCAGCGCCGTATTGGAAGAGATTCGAAAAGACCATGGCGAGTACCCGCTCGTGCTTCCCAGCGGCGTCACCATCGCCCTGTCACAGACAGATTTGACCGACGAAACGGGGAATCTGATCGGGAAACTCGTGCTGATTCATGACGTCACGCGTATTCGTCAGCTCGAAGATCGGTTGCAGCGGCGCAACCGCCTGGAGGCCATGGGGCAGATGGTGGGCAGCATCGCCCACGAAATCCGGAATCCCCTGGGCAGTGTGGAATTGTTCGCGTCGATGTTGCGAAAGGATCTCCGTGACCAGCCTCAACTCCGGAATTATGCGGAACATATTTCCATGGCTGTTCAATCCATGGATCGGCTTCTGTCCAATCTGCTCGTATACACCAGACCCGACTGTTCGCGGCGAGGATGGCATGACACAGAATTCCTGATCCGGGAGGTGCTGACGCTGGCCAGTCACGCCATTCCGCCGGACTCTGTCGAGGTGCGGTGTCAGGTGCATCCGCTCGTGCCCCGGCTCTGGTGCGACGGCGCGAAAATGAAGCAGGTTCTCTTGAATCTGGTCTTGAACGCGGTCCAGGCCATGCCAGAGGGCGGAACCCTCACCCTGGCCGCCTGTCCTGCCCCGCCTCAACTCCAGGAATCGCCGGCCATCCAACTCACGGTGAGTGATACCGGCACGGGTATCCCGGCCGAATTGCAGTCGCGGGTCTTTGATCCCTTCTTTACCACGAAAGATCAGGGGACCGGCTTGGGACTTGCCATCGTGCACGCGTTGATCGAAGCCCATCATGGACGGATCGATGTGGAGAGCCACCCCGGACATGGCACCTCGTTCTTGATCACGTTGCCGCAAGGGCCCGTACACACGCCGTCGACGCCTGCCTCGAGTGACACCCTATCCGATCATTCGGAGGCGTCCCGCCAGATTGTCAGCCTAACAGAAGAAAAGAGGTATGAATGAGCGCGCAACCAGCTTTGCAGGGACCTTCAGCTTCTGCCGAAGAGGCCCGACTCGTCTTGATCGTCGATGATGAACCTTCGATGCGGACGGCCTTGTCGGAAACGGTGCGTCGAATGGGGTATCAAGTGCGTGGCGCCATCGACGGGGCGGATGCGATCGAGCAGGTCGAACGACTGAAGCCCTGGCTAGTGGTGACTGACTTGAAGATGCCGCGCCTGAACGGGCTTGAACTCGTCAAAGCGTTAAAACAGAAAGCGCCCAATACCTACATCATTCTCATGACCGCCTACGGGACCGTCGAGACGGCGGTGGAGGCCATGAAATATGGCGCGAACGATTACATTTTAAAACCGTTTTCCACCGACCTGCTTGAGCGGGTGATCTTCAATCTGCAAGCCAGCGCCGAGCCGGATGAGCAGGATACTCCGGCGGCACTGGAAGCCCGCGCGATCCTGACACAAGACCCCGGCATGATTCGCCTGCTCACGACCCTCGAGGGCGTCGCGGCCAGCCAAGCCACCGTGTTGATCAGCGGCGAAAGCGGGACGGGTAAAGAATTGTTGGCGCGCTACATTCATGCGAGAAGCCCTCGTGCCCATCGTCCGTTTGTGGCGCTGAATTGCGCCGCGCTTCCGGACAGTCTGCTGGAAAGTGAATTGTTCGGCCATGAGCGCGGGGCGTTTACCGGAGCGATTCAGAAAAAGCTGGGCAAGTTTGAAATGGCCCATACCGGCACGTTGTTTCTCGATGAAATCAGCGAAATGAATTTGGGCCTGCAATCGAAATTGTTGCGGGTTCTGCAAGAGAGGGAAGTCGATCGCATCGGTGGGCGCGACCCGGTCCCCGTCAATATCCGCGTGATCGCCACGACGAATCGCTCGCTCTACCACGAGGTGACTCAAGGGCGTTTTCGGGAGGATCTGTTTTACCGCTTGAATGTCTTCCCCGTCACGGTGCCTCCGCTCCGCGAACGCCCGGGTGACATCCCGCTCCTCGCCAGGCATTTTCTCCGTTCGTCGGCGCAGCGCAACGGCCTGACCGTGCCGACCTTGTCCGAACGCGCCATCGCGGATCTCCAACAGCGCGCATGGAAGGGAAACGTGCGCGAACTTGAAAATGTCATGGAACGCGCCATTTTGGTGACAACCGGAAACGCGGTTGACGTCGATCATTTGATGCCGGGGGATGGAACGGTTCCCATGCAACCGGTCGAAACCGTGGAGGCGCTCGTGGCGCCATCCGCTCACGGGTCGTTGTGGGAAATGGAACGGGACCTCATCTTCAAGACCTTGGCACGAGTGAAAGACAATCGTACCCATGCGGCCAAGGAGTTAGGCATCAGTATTCGCACGTTGCGAAATAAATTACGGGAATATCGCGATCTCGGTTATCAGGTAGAGGCAGAAAAACCCTGAATCTATCAAACCGGTGCCAGGCAAATTTTTCCCTCCTGGGTCGGATTTGCCGGGTGGGTTCGGTGCGGCCTCGTCAAACAGACCCGGGAGTTCCCGCGAGAGATTCTGACGCGAACGGGGTACATAGATTGCAGCCCTTTGGGGGCAGAACTTTCTATGGAGTGTGGACTATGACCATTTTTGACAGGACCATGCAGCTGCTCGAACGTTCATTGGATCTGCGCGGGGCCCGCCAGCAGGTCATCGCTGCCAATATTGCCAACGAAGAAACGCCCAAGTATCGCGCAACCGATTTGAACTTCGGTCAGGCTCTGGCGCATGCGCAACAGGGCAAACTGCCGATCACCCTGGTCTCGACCCATCAGCACCACATTGGCCCGAAGGGCAGCGGCTTTCAACGCGTGCAGGGGCGCATCGAAGAGGTGCCCGCCGGCGATCTGCCGCTGGATGCCAATTCGGTCAACATCGAACTGGAAATGGCCAAGATGTCGGACAATGCGCAGCAGTACAACACATCGGCCACCATCATTGGCATGAAATTCAAAGGCCTCCTCAACGCAATCCGTGAAGGACGGTAGCCGTTCTTGCGGCAGAGTGATGCAAGTCTTCGGGGTACGGGCGAACCATAGAGAGGTGTGAGATGGATTTAACGGATAGTCTCGCGGTTTCCGTATCGGCGCTCGATGCGCAACGACACCGGCTGAATGTCATTGCCAGCAACCTGGCAAATGCGCAATCCACCAAAACCAGCACCGGTGGACCGTATCGGCGGCGTGATGTCGTGTTTCAAGCGGCGCCTGTGTCCTCGGCCTTCCAAAAGGCGTTCACGCAAGTGTCCAAAGGGTCCGGCCGGCATGCATTGGATGGCGTGAAAGTCGCCCGGGTCATCGAAGACCAGAAACCGGGACAGACAGTGTACGACCCGCACCATCCCGACGCCGACAAGAAGGGGTTCGTCACGATGCCCAATGTGAACGTCATGGAAGAGATGGTCAATATGATCGGCGCATCCAGGGCCTATGAGGCCAACGTGCAAGCCGTCAATGCGACCCGCACCATGTGGAATCGCGCCCTGGAAATCGGGAGGTAGTCATGTCCGATCTGCGCATCGCGGGAGCCAATCTGATCCGGCCGATCGAGGCGCCGGAGCTTCAGCAAGCCGGGCAGACCGGCGAGGCCGGGGGGGCGAACTTTTTAGGTTCATTGAAAGAAGCCATCGGGCATATCAATGACGCGCAGGCAGGCGCCAATCAGGCCGTCGAGTCGTTGGTGACCGGCCAGAGTACCAACATTCATCAAACCATGGTGGCGTTGCAACAGGCTGATGCGTCCTTTCAGCTCATGATGCAGGTGCGAAACAAACTCGTGACGGCCTATGAGGAAATCCAACGGATGCAGATCTGACCGATCGGTCTCCCGCGCGGATATCACGCATAAAGGATTTCACCGCCCATGTTCTCAAAATTCAGCCAGTTCACGATCAACCAACGTTTGATTATTCTGCTCGCGCTCGCCGGGTCCATTGCCGGTCTCGTGGCCGTCACGCTCTGGACGCAACAGCCGGACATGCAGGTGCTCTATGCCAATCTGGCTACCGACGATGCCTCGGGCATTATCGACAAGTTGAAGGATGCCAAGGTGCCCTATGAGACGACTAACGGCGGTACGACGATCCTTGTCCCGAATGCGCAGGTGCATGACTTGCGACTGGAAATGGCCGGGCAAGGTCTTCCTCACGGCGGCGGGGTCGGATACGAGATATTCGATCGCACCACCATGGGCATGTCGGATTTTGTGCAGAAGCTGAATTATCGGCGGGCGCTCCAGGGAGAATTGGCCCGCACGATTACGCAGATGCCGGAAGTCGAGCGGGCCCGTGTGCACTTGGCGATTCCTGAGAGGCGGCTGTTTGCGACCGAACAGGACCGCGCGCGCGCGTCGGTGGTCGTGTCGCTCCGTTCCAATCAATCCTTGTCGAAAGCGCAAATTCAAGGCGTGGTGCACCTGGTGTCCAGCAGTGTCGAAGGACTTCAGGCTCGTGACGTGACCGTGGTCGATGGTCACGGGAACCTCCTCTCGAACACCTCCAGCGATGAAGCGGCCGGACTGTCCGGGACTCAGATGGAATACCAACGCACCCTGGAGAAGGACATCGAGACGCGCATTCAAACCATGTTGGAACGCATTGTCGGCGTGAATAAGGCCGTCGTCAGGGTGTCGAGCGTACTTGATTTCCGGAAAATCGAGACGACGGAAGAACGATACGATCCAAACGGCCAGGTCGTGAGAAGCGAACAGCGCGGGCAGGAAAAGTCCAGCGGTGTCAACGGCACCTCCGGCGGCGTGCCCGGCGTGGAATCGAATCTGCCGGGCGGGGCGGAGGCGGAAGGCGGCCAGACCAGTTCGAACAACAATCAAACAAAAAATGAGACGGTGAACTACGAGATCAGCCGAACCGTCTCCCGCATCGTCGAGCCGACAGGGACCATTAAGAAGCTCTCGGTGGCAGTGCTGGTCGACGGCACCTATGAAGGGGGCAAGGCAGGGGAGGCCGCGGCTGACCAGCCGAAGAAGTATGTGCCTCGCTCGGAAGAAGAAATGAAACGCATTGAAGAAATCGTCAAGAAAGCCATGGGTTATTCCCCTGAACGTCAGGATCAGGTGGAAGTGGTCAGTATCCAATTCGGACTTGGAGTGGAAGAACCGGTTGGCGCGGGTGTGGAAGCCGCAGCCGACAGCAGCAAGGCATGGATGCCCTATATCCGCTATGCGGTGGGGGGCCTGTTGTTCTTCCTGATTCTGTTCATGGTGGTCCGTCCGTTGATGGTCATGCTCGTGCAGTCGGCGCCGGAGGCCGTCGTCGGTGAGACACCGGCACTGCCCGCGTCGGTTGGACAGGTTGAAGCCGCCATCTCCGGGAAACAACCCGGCCAGATTCTCGACATGGCGAAAAACAATCCTGCGAACACGGCCGTCGTGGTCAAGCAGTGGCTGAAAAGTAACGCGTAACGGATATGGCCATCAATAAAGAGCTCACCGGCGCGCAAAAAGCCGCCATCCTGCTGCGGGCGATCGGGGAAGAGGCCGCAGCGGCGGTCATGAAAACGCTCGACCCGAAAGATATTCGCAAGCTCGGGGCCTTTATGAAAGAAACCGCGAATATCACCAAGCAGGAAGAGGACAGCGTGATCGCGGAATTTGAGCAGGCGAGTTCATCCGGCGAGGTCCAATTCGAAGGCCGCGAATTCATGGAAGCCATCCTGAAAAAGGCGCTGGGCCCTGAAAAAGCAGCGCGCATGATGGAATCCCTGAACACCAAAACCTATCCGGGCATTGACGCCTTGAAATGGGTCGATGCTCGTACGATCGCGCAGATCCTCAAAATCGAACATCCCCAGACCATTGCCGTGTGCCTGGGACAAATGGAAGCCGAACAGGGCAGCGCCGTCCTGGCCCTCTTGCCGGTGCATTTGCACGCGGACGTTTCGCTGCGGCTGGCGACGATGCAAGAGGTACAGCCTGAGGTGCTGGCGGAGCTGAGCGACAGCTTGCAGGAAATTTTGTCGGCTTCGATGGGGATGTCGAGCATGTCCGTGGGCGGGGCCGAGCTGATGGCCGAGATTCTGACCCGCGTCGATAAGAATACCGAAGGCGCCATCATGGCGAAGATCACCGAGCGTGACCAGGCTCTGGCAGAAAGTATCCGCGCCTTGATGTTTGTCTTTGATGACCTGGTGGATCTGGATTCTCGCGGGATGCAAGAGCTCATGAAGGAAATCAGCAAGGAAGACCTGCCGATCGCGTTGCGGGGCGCGACGCCGGAAATCAAAGAGAAGTTCCTGAAGAATATGTCCAGCCGGGCGGCAGAAATGCTCAAGGAGGACATGGAGACGCGCGGACCGGTCAAGGTGTCGGATGTTGAAAAAGCTCAACAGAATATCCTCAAGGTCTGCCGTAAGCTCGAGGAGGAAGGTCGCATCGTGATCGGAGGCGGCGGAGGCGAGGAGTTATTGTAAATGGGGAACGCTGCCGCGGGCACGGGCGTTTCGATGGCGGCTTCCGTCGAGTCGGAGAAGGAGCTGGCGCGGCGGGCCGTCCTGATCGTCGACGACGAGCCGTCCATCTGCTTGTTGTTGGCCGAGATGCTCGAGTCTACGGGACATCCTGTTCTCACCGCCGGGTCTGTTCAGGAAGCGCTGAGTCATCTCCGGACCCGTTCCGTTGCCGTCGTGATCGTGGATGTCCAGCTCGGCGGCGCCGATGGCATCACGTTTCTGCAGCAGGCGTTGGACATCGATAATCGCCTGCTTGGGATCGTGATGACCGGCCACGGCAATATTGAACTGGCCGTTCGGGCCATGAAAGCGGGGGCGGCGGATTTTCTTACCAAACCGTTTCAGGTCGAGTTGGTCCGGCTGGCGGTGTCGAGACTGCTGGAACTCTACCGGTTGCGACAGGAAAATACCGTCCTCACCCGAACCTTGATTCGATCCGGCAACATTCAATTGCGCCCCGTACCCCTCGCGGATTTCAGCCGGGGCAATCGGCCTTTTGGAACCGAGGATCTCACCGAGTTTGAGCGGGGAGTGGCGGAAGGGGAAAAACGTTCAACTGAAAGAGTGGCGGTGGCTCGGCAGCGGGAACAGAACCTGGTGGCGTCGCTGATGACGCGCTTGGAAGAAACCTGGCAGAGCCTGCATGAGACGGTTGAAGAGGAAATCGCGTCGCTGTCTTTCATGATTGCACACAAGGTCGTGCGGGAAGCCGTTACGGACAAACGCGACATGATCGCGGCACAAGTCCGAAGCGCGCTCGCCCATTTGCATGAAAGTGGTCTCGTCCGCGTCCGTGTGCATCCGTCGGATCTTGCCGCGCTCGAATTGGCGCGTACTGCACTGAGCCAGACGCCGCACGGGCTCCTGACCTTGAAGTTTGAGACCGACCCCGCCATCAGCCCCGGCGGATGCCTTGTCCAGGCGCAGAGCCTGTTGATCGATGCGACGCTGGATTCCCAATTGTTGCGGCTGGGCGAAGCCTTGAGAAAGCGGGATACCGGTGAAGCTTAGCGAACGATTGGAACATGTCGAGCCCCTGGCGGTCACGGGCAGGGTGGCTCAGGCCGTCGGCATCGTCATTGAAGCCTCGGGACCGTTCACCTCGGTCGGGGAAGTCTGTGAGATCACCCGTGAAGGAGGTCACGGAGCCGTCATGGCGGAAGTCGTGGGGTTTCGGGAAGATCGCGTATTGCTGATGCCATTAGGTGAAATGCAGGGCATCGGGCCCGGCAGTCGCGTGGTAATGAAGGGACATGTCGCGTCCGTACCCGTCGGCCCGCAGATGTTGGGGCGTATCTTTGACGGGCTCGGACATCCGTTGGACGGGCTGCCGCCCATCCGTAGCGACGTGCGGGTTCCCTTGTACGCGGCGCCACTCAATCCTCTGCATCGGGCGCGAATCACCCAGCCAGTCGATCTTGGTATTCGGGCCATCAATGCATTATTGACGTGCGGCCAGGGGCAAAAAATCGGCGTGTTCGCCGGCTCCGGCGTGGGGAAAAGCGTGCTCCTGGGTATGATCAGCCGCTATACGCAGGCGGATGTACGAGTGATTGCCCTGGTCGGCGAGCGGGGGCGCGAAGTCAAAGAGTTTCTCGAGCGCGACCTCACGCCTGAAGCGCGGGCCCGTTCCATTGTCGTTGTGGCGACCTCCGACCAACCTCCGCTGGTTCGAATCCGGGGCGCGCTCGTCGCGACCGCCATTGCGGAATATTTTCGTGATTGCGGCAAACACGTCCTGCTCATGATGGACTCGCTCTCACGCTTGGCCTACAGTCAGCGGGAAGTCGGATTGGCCATCGGGGAACCTCCGACGACGAAAGGCTACACCCCGTCGGTGTTTGCCGTCCTGCCGAAGTTACTCGAGCGGGTTGGGCCGGCGCAAAGCGGTGGCAGCATCACCGGCTTGTACACGGTACTGGTCGACGGTGACGACCTCAATGATCCGGTAGCGGATGCCGTGCGCTCTATTCTTGACGGTCATATCGTGCTGTCGCGTGAACTCGCCGCGCGCAATCATTTTCCCGCCATCGATATTCTTCAGAGCACTAGCCGGGTGATGCGGGACATTGTGACGCCTGCGCACTATGCGGCCGCGCGCCTGGTGCTTGAACGCACCGCGCTCTATCGACGCTCGGAGGATCTGATCACCCTGGGCGCGTACAAACCCGGTACGAGCAAAGATCTCGATAAAGCCGTTTCCGCCCATGACGGTATCACGTCGTTTCTCCGGCAGGAAACCAAGCAAGCGGTCGGATTGCCGCAGTCAATCGACACGCTCCTGGCGCTGGCCGGGACGATTCAATGAACGTGACCGTCCTCAGGACCTATGCGCTGCAACTGGAAGAAGTTGCCAAATTGGAATTGGCGGAACTCAGTCATGCCCTGCAGGAGACCGTAAATCGGATGGCCATGTTGGAATCACGAGCGAAAGCCGATGCCGATCGATATCTGCTTCAGGTTCAAACAGGAAGCACTGTGGATCAAGTCTACGGCCACCTCGATGCCATGGACCAGGCGATCGCGGCACGGAAACATTTAGAGCACGTGCTGGCAGCGGATCAGGCCAAAATGGAAGAGAAGCGCGCGGAACTCCTCGAAGCGATGCAGTATCGTAAGAAACTGGATCTCCTCACGGCGCGCGCTGCGTTGGACTTACGACGCCGTCGCGAACGCCAGGATCAACAATTGCTCGATGAACGCGCTTGGAGGCGAAGCCCATTGCAAAAGGGAGAACGGGCATGACCCAGACCGGAAGCCGTGCTGAGCAGCGTGTGCGTGGGGGTGCGGCGGCCCGATGGCTCGTGAGTGCCCTTCTGATCACATGCGTCGCGACGGCGCATGCGACTGAGGATGCGAAGCCGGCACCTGCGGCACAGAAGGAAGAGCCGAAACCGGAAAGCGTGAAACAAGACGTGCAAGGGCCGGCGACGAGCGCGCCGCGGGAAATCTACGAGATGTTGGAGCAACGCAAACGGCTCTTAGACAAGCGTGAGACGGCCGTGCGCGGATCGGAGACGCATCTCTTGGAACTCAAGGCTGAGCTGGAGCAGATTGTGACGCGCCACGAACAAGCCGTGGAGGCGGAGAAGAAGCGCCGCCAGGCCGCTCAAGCCAAGGGAGCGGGCGAGGCCGACAAGGTGAAGACGCCGGTCAAAACCGCTCCGACTGTCAATGTCAATCAAGCCCAATTGGCGAAGATCTACGAAGCCATGCCGGCCGAAGAGGCTGCTGCCAGACTGGAGCGCATGCCCGAACGAAAGGCGCTCGAGGTCCTCAGGCTGCTCAAAGGCAAATCAGCTGGAGCCATTCTTGCGGAGGTCAAACCGGAGCGCGCAGCCCGGCTGACCGAACAATTGCTGACGACACCGTAGCCGCTCCTGTTCACGCATCCTCTTACGGCAGCTTTTGCCGTCTCCACCTGCAGAAATTTCCTTCTCACAAGCCTCCGTTCACGAAGTTGCCTCAAAATCTTGCGTCAGGCCGCATTTTTCTGCGACGAACTCATGGCACGCCCTTTGTAATGGTGTTCCATGTCTATTCATGGGCGTGTCACAGACAGGAATTGTATGGCCACTGATATGCAGCCACTCTTCAGCGGGTTTCCAAGTCGTCCGGCGCCGGCGCTCCAGGATGCCAGGGATCGTCAGCCGGCGTTCCAAGGCGCAGAGCCATCCCGTCATTTTGAGACCGTGCTCGGCCGCGCGGAGGCTCGTCAGAGCCAAGCCGTGCATGATGCGCCTCCGGTGCGCAACGGGGACAGGACAGCAACCCACGCGCGCACGCTCGCTCATTCCACGCCGGAATCATCCACCGAACCGTCGGATCGATCCACCGTGTCTGAGGGTAATCCACAGACCCTGGCGCGCAGTGAACGCTCGAGGGAAAAGACGCCACAGTCGACGGATGAATCGGAACCACAAGACAGGGCTCAGGAATCAAAAAAGAACAGCCATGAGCAGGACACCTTGCCGCAGGACATCATGCTGGCCGCGATGATCGTGCCGGCCGCTCAGACGGCTCCGGTCGAAGAGCAACCCACGCAAGCGGAAACAGGAGCGGATCATTCGGAGAATGCCGGCCAAGCGATTGCTACCATCCCCATGGAGAGCGGAGCAAAGGGAACCGCCCCGTCCACCTCCCTGGGGGCTCCCTCACCTGCTGGTGATGTGGCCGCGGATGGACTCCCGGCACGTGAAACGGCTCCCAGGGCAGCAACAGGCAGGGAAGCGGCGCCGGCAGAGGAACCGGCAGGCAAAGACACGGTGCAGAGAGAGGTGAAGGACATCCCCCTGGTTGCCGGACAAGCCCCTGTCTCAGAAGGACGGGCGACAGGCTCCCTTGAAGTCGCTGAGGGGCTCCGCATGGAACCAGACCAGCTGAATCCCGCGCTTGCTGCCATGACCGTCTCTAAGCAGGATCCCAAACACGCGGAGCAAGCCCCGCTCGAGAATGTCGATCGTTCGGCGGTTCTCGACGCCCTTGCGCAAGGAACATCTCTGGGGGAGAGCCAGGCCGGGTCCGGTGCTGGCCGCTTTATGGAACAGGACGGGCAGAGTCTTCCCGATTCTTCCGGGGGCGCCGATCGTTCCCTCCCGAACCAGACTCCGTCAATCGATCAGGGGAGTCGACCGGTATTTCTCGACCGGATGACTAGTCTCGCGCAAGCGGCGCCTGCGGGGAGCGACAGTTCGTCCGGCCGGAGCGAGTCGGGCCAGACCGCCGCGGTGCTGCGCGCCTCTGAATCCGAACGGGTGAACGACCTGCGAGGGGCTGCCCCGGTTTCACACAGCGTGACGTTGGATTTGGATCCGCTCGATATGGGACCGCTGCGCGTCCGGGTGATGATGAGCGACCAAACCGTGCATGCGCATATACGAACGGAACATGGAGAATTGGGCCAGGGATTGCTGCAACAGGGACAATCGTTGGAATCGTCGTTGCGCACGACCGGCCTGGAAATGGGCATGTTGCGGGTCACGGTCGATCAGCAACAGGGGCGGGGAGACAACGCCTGGATGTTTCAGCAGCAGCAACCACAGGGTCGTCCGCCGTCCTCCAACATGTCCCAGTCAGCGACGCGCGAGGATGAACGCGGGGCGAGGGGTGACCATGGTGCCGGATCGAACGAACGCCTGAGTTTTTTTGCCTGAGAGGGAGGAACTATGGATATCAGTAACGTGATTACGCAGAAGACTCCGCCGGATTCATCGACCCCGACGACGGATGGACCCAAACCGCTCGGGAAAGATGATTTCCTCAAATTACTGGTGACGCAACTCCAACATCAGGATCCCTTGAAGCCGATGGAGAACGAAGCGTTCATCGCTCAGACGGCCCAATTCTCGCAGTTGGATCAGATGACGAAGATGGTCTCCTTGATGGAGAAGAGCGTGGCGCTCCAGGAGTCGGCCCAGAATAAGACCACCCAGACCAATACGACAGCGGTGGCGTGATTCTACCGCCGTCCATGACGGTCGGGTAGGTTCAGAGAATCAGACAGGGAACGGTAATAAGGAGGAGAGATCATGGGCATTTTGACTTCGATGTTCACCGCGGTGACCGGATTGAGTTCGTACGGGAACGCCATGGGTGTCATCGGCAATAATATCGCCAACGTTGGAACGGCAGGATTCAAATCAAGCCGGGCCACGTTTTCGGATTTGATTTCGTCCAGCATGGCGGGTGGCGCCGGCAGCGATCAGATCGGACTCGGGGTGTACCTCAACGATGTGCAAACCAATTTTTCCCAAGGCTCAATGACCACCACCGGGAATACCTTCGATCTGGCGATCGACGGCAATGGATTCTATCTGGTGCGCAATGCCTCTGGATCGAGTTTTTACACGCGGGCCGGACAATTCAAGGTGGATAGCCTGGGGCGGGTCGTCGATGCCAGCGGCGCTCTTCTGCAAGGGTACCAGGCTGACACCATCGGCAATATCACGAGCACGGTCGGGGGCATCACGTTGACCTCAAGCGCCGTCCCGCCGCAGACGACGTCAACCGCGACCATTCTTGGAAATCTCAACGCCAATGCCACGGTACCGACGACGGCGTTCAGCGTGACCGATACCACGTCATACAACTTCTCTACCGGGATGACGTTTTATGATTCGTTGGGCAACTCACACCAGATGCAGTTGTATTTCCGGAAAACGGCCGCGAATGCCTGGGGCGTCTATTCCCAGATCGATGGCGGCGCGGCGGCGGCACAAACCAATATGACGTTTAATGCGAGCGGCGCCGTGACTGCGGGTGGCACGCAGACCATCACCGCCACGCTGACGAACGGCGCCACGACGCCACAAACCGTGACGGTCAACCTGGCCTCGTTAACTCAGTTCGGGGCGGCATCCGGCGTGCAGAGCCAGACACAAAACGGTTATTCATCCGGCACGCTCGATCGCATCAGCGTCGACAAGGAAGGAAAAGTGATGGCGCAGTTTACGAATGGACAAACCCGGGCTCTGGCGCAAGTGGTGTTGAGCCGCTTCACCAATCCCGATGGATTGGCCAATGTCGGCGACAACCATTTCCTGGAGACGGTCGAATCCGGCGCGGCCCTGGCCGGGGCGCCAACGATCAATGGTTTGGGCAGGGTTCTGTCGGGAACCGTGGAACAGTCCAATGTAGATCTCGGCAAAGAGTTTGTGGACATGATCATTACCCAGCGCGCCTTCCAGGCCAATTCACGGGCCATCACGACCAGCGACGAAATGTTGCAGGAGCTCGTGAATCTCAAGCGATAACCGGTGAGGGCCCCGGCACGGTGCGATCACCGCGCCGGGGCTTCAGTCGGCAATTTCTACCTAGTGCTCCTTCACGCCATCGCTCCCGATCGTCTCTTTCCTCTCGTCAACATTCTGTCAGCTCCCGCGAATCCCGCGTCACTACCGTGACAACATATTCCTTGCGTTGGCGGGAAACGTTCGCGCGAGAGCATCAGCCATTCCAAATCATTGTGTTATCACACGATCTGACCCGTTGCGCGCAGCGGTCGACAGGCGCGGTCTGCGCCCTACGTGGCATATGCATTGCACAACTGACCGGCACCGGCAAACACTGTCCGCAGGAGGTTTGTATGTCAGACGCAGCTGAAGAAAAGGCGCCCGCAGCACCGGCTGGGATTCCCATGAAGATGGTCATCATTATCGTCGCGGGAGTATTGGTCCTCGCGTTGGGTGGCGCCTTTGCGATGATGAAAATGATGGGCGGATCCTCCGCCGAGAAAGCGCAGGCCGAGGGTGGAGGAGAAAAGGCTTCCGGGCATGGCGCAGCTGAAGAGAAATCAGGAGGGGAGCATGGCGCCGTTGCCGATGCCAGCGCCATCGCCGATCTGGATCCCTTCATCGTCAACCTCGCGGATTCGCCTGAAATTCGGTACCTCAAAGTGACCATGAAGGTGGAAACGGACAATGCCGGAACGGTTGAGCAGATCAAGGCGCGCACACCGCAAATTCGCGATGCCATTCTCGTGCTCTTGACCAGTCTGGATTCGGCCACCGCCCGCTCGCCGCAGGGGAAACACAAGTTGCGCGACGACATCACCGAACGCATCAACGGACTGCTGCCGAAAAAATCCGTCAAATCGACGTACTTCACGGAATTCGTGATTCAGTAGCCGGAACCGCCGTCGAGGACATCATGGACAAGATACTTTCCCAGGAAGAAATCGATGCCTTGATGGGCGGCGTCATGTCCGGCGAGGTCGAAACGGCGCCGAAGGAAGAGGAAGAACCCGGCGGCATCAAAACCTACAGTCTGACGAACCAGGAGCGGATCATTCGCGGGCGCATGCCCACGATGGAAATGATCAATGACCGCTTCACGCGCCAGCAATCCGTATCCTGGACGAGTGTCTTGCGCGAGAAGATCGAATTCAGCGTCCTCGGCACCCAAATCATCAAGTTCGGTGATTTCATCCAAAAAGTTCCGGTGCCCTCTTCGTTCAACCTGTTCGCCATGGAGCCGTTGCGCGGCAACGGGCTCTACATCATGGACGCCATGTTGGTGTACCTGATCGTGGATTTTTTCTTCGGGGGAAAAGTCCAGACTCACGTCAAGCCGGAAGGCCGAGAGTTCACGACCATTCAACTCCGGCTGATCAAGAAACTCGTTCAACAAGCATTGATCGATCTCGAGAAAGCCTGGCACGCCGTCATGCCGGTCAAGCTCGGGTATCTGCGTTCGGAGAGCAACCCGCAATTTGCCATGGTGGTCACCACGTCGGAAATTGTCGTGGTGGTCACGTTGCAGGTGCATCTCGGCGACATTACCCGTGAAATGTTTATCGCGTATCCCTATTCCATGCTGGAGCCGATTAAAGAAAAGCTCTACTCGGGCTTATTTGCCGATAACGTCGAGCAAGACAGCAGCTGGGGAAGTCGGTTTAAGGATTCGCTACAGGAATGTGATGTGGCTGTAACCGTTCAACTCGGAACCGCCAAAATTAATGTGCAGGACCTCATGAACTTTAATCCCGGCGATGTGTTGATGTTGGATCAACATCCCGGTGATCCGATGCTGTGTCTGGTAGAAGGCGATCCGAAATTCCACGGGCAGCCCGGGGTGTTCAAAGGCAATCATGCCTGCCGCGTTACCAGGGTCTTGAGTTAGGTCGCGCCGGAATTAAAGGAGACTTGCGCATGGGCAACGGCGATACAACCCCGCAGACAGATGGATCCAATGCCGCGGACATGAGCCCGCAGGCGACCTCGTTTCCCCCGGTCGATAACCATGGAGCGGTGCCGGCCAACAAAAATATCGATTTCGTCCTCGACATTCCGTTGCAGGTGACCGTGCAGATCGGCTCGACGCGCATGTTGATTCGCGAGTTGTTGCAGCTTGGACAGGGGTCCGTCATTGAACTGAATAAACTGGCCGGAGAGCCGATGGAAGTGCTGGTCAACAACAAGCTGGTCGCGCGCGGCGAGGTCGTGGTGGTCAACGAAAAGTTCGGCATCCGGTTGACCGATGTCGTGAGTCCCAATCAGCGCATTCAGCAACTCGGGTAACCGCGGCGCGCCCCGGCAAGACTGCCGGGGCGCGCGCAAAGAAGGTCGATCGTTTCATGGAGATTTGGGAAAGCGTGGTCCGCATGGTGTCAGCGCTGGGGGTTGTCCTGGCGTTGATTCTAGGCCTCCTGGCCGTCGTGAAATCCAGGGTGGGCCAGCGCTTTCTCCCCGTCGGAGGCGCACCGCTGGTGAAAATTCTCGGCAGTGGTTCGCTGGGATCCCGCAAGCATGTGATGGTGGTCGCCGCCGCCGGCGAGCTCCTGATTCTTGGCACCACAGCGACTGATGTGGTGCTGCTCGGGAAAGTCACGGATCCGGAGCAGGTGAAACGGCTCATGCTCGATACGCCATCGAGTCCTTTCATCCAGCCATCTGATCCGGGCCGGTCGCAGCATCGCGAGGAGACCGTCCATGCCGGCGTGTAAGTTCATGTCTCTTCGGAGTCGACCAAGGACAGTCTGTGGCCCGAGCGGTCGCAGCACAGGATGGTTCGTGCTGGCCCTTCTCATGATGCTGATCAGCGCTTCGACCGTGTATGCGGAGGGGCCCTCGCTGACGCTGGACCTCGGCCAGAGCGGCGCCAAACAGACCGCCGTGGTTCTGCAGATTCTCGCGCTGTTGACCGTCCTGTCCCTGGCGCCGGCGTTGTTCATCATGGTGACGTCGTTCACGCGCATGGTGATCGTGCTCTCATTTCTTCGCCAGGCCCTCGGGACGCAGCAGGTGCCGCCCAATCAAGTGCTGATCAGTTTGGCCCTCTTTCTCACCATGTTTGTGATGGCTCCAGTGGGACAAGCGGTCTACACCGATGCGCTGCAGCCGCTGCTGGCCGAACAAATCGGCTATGAGGATGCTTGGAATCGGGGGATTCAACCGATTCGGGGCTTCATGTTGAAACAAATGCGGGATAAGGATCTGGAACTGTTCCTGGAACTGTCCCATTCCCCGAAACCTGCGCAAGTGGACCAGGTTCCGACGCATGTGATCATTCCCGCGTTCGTCCTCAGCGAATTGCGTATCGCGTTTCAAATCGGATTTCTCCTCTACATTCCGTTTCTCATTGTGGACATGGTTGTGGCCAGTGTCTTGATGTCCATGGGCATGATGCTGCTACCACCCGTCATGATTTCTCTGCCGTTCAAGCTGATCCTCTTTGTTCTGGCAGACGGCTGGTATCTCGTGGTCGGGTCTATGGTGAAGAGCTTTCAATAGGACTGTTGACGATGACGATTGAAACGGTCACGGAAATCGGGCGCCAGGCCATCGAAACCGCCATGTTGGTCTCGGCGCCAGTCTTAGGCCTGAGCCTGATCGTCGGCTTGCTGGTCAGCACGTTTCAGGCGATGACCCAGATCAACGAAGCGACGCTGACGTTCGTGCCGAAAGTGCTGGCGGTATTTGCCGCCACATTGCTGTTTCTGCCCTGGATGATGGGCGTGCTCATTGCGTTTATGACCCATATCATCACCAGCATTCCGACGTTGATTCACTGACAGGTCGTTGACAGCATGAACGCCGCGCAAACCCTGCACCTCGCCCTGCCACACTTTCAATCCTTCTCGATTCTGTTGGTCCGGATTGCCGGCATAATCAGCGTCTTTCCCATCCTGAACACGCTCACCATCCCGATGCCGGTGAAGGCCGGTTTAGTCACGATGCTGGGACTGGTTCTGGCGCCGATCATTCAGTTGCCCAGTTTTCCGAACGATCCCGCCCTGGTGATTGCGGGCATCGGCAGCGAATTCCTGATCGGCTTGACCATCGGTCTCGCGGTCCGTCTCTTGTTTTCCGGCTTTCAAGTGGCCGGCGAGCTGGTGGGTACGCAGATGGGGTTCAGCGCGATCCAGATGTTCGATCCGATGAGCCATCAACACGCTCCGATCATCGCGCAATTTCAGCTGACGCTCGGGTCGTTGGTGTTTCTCTCGCTCAACGCGCACCTAATGGTGGTACATGCCATCGGCATGAGTTACGAGTTTGTGCCGCCCTTCGGCGCCAAACTCTCCGACAGCATCGCCACCGACATTATCCATTTGGCGCAGAACATGCTGGGCGTCGCGCTGAAGATGGCGGCCCCGGTCTTTGCGACGCTGCTGATCGTCAATACGGTCCTCGCTATCCTCGGGCGTGCCGTGCCTCAAATGAACGTGTTTATCTTGAGCTTCCCGATCACGATCGGGGCGGGCCTGTTTGCCATGAGTCTGGCCATGCCGTTTACGCTGTCGTTGTTCGAGAAAGAATTCGAAAGCCTTGTGGAGACGATTTTGAGTCTCCTGAAGGGGTTGGGGCATGGCTGACAGCGCACAAAATCGCACAGAACAGGCAACACCGAAACGCAAAGCAGAAGCGAGAGCGAAAGGTCAGATCGCTCTCAGCCGCGATGCCGCCATGGCGGTCGCGTTGTTGGGGAGTTTTGCCGCGCTCTATTGGATGACTCCCGTGATGATGGAGCGACTACGCAATTCCTTGCGCCATTGGCTCAGCCAATCCATGGAGGAATCGACGCTCCGGGCGCTCAGCCTCGATCACCTGCATCTGATTCTGCGGCAAATCGGGATCGACGTGTTTCTCATGATCGGACCCGTTGTGGCGGGGATTGCCGTGGTGGGTGTGGGAGCCAACCTGATGCAAACAGGCTTCCTCTGGCGGAAGGACGGGCTGAGTGTTGATTGGTCGCGCATCAGCCCGCTGGGCGGATTCTCCCGGCTCTTTTCTGTTCGGGCCTTGAGCGAGTTGGTGAAATCCTGGCTCAAGATCCTGGCGATCGGAGGCGTCGGGTACCTCACCATCAAGCAGGACATGCTCCAATTTTCGCCGCTGACCCAATTCGGAATGGAGACCCTGTTGCCCACGGTGGGATGGGCCACCTTCAAGGCCGCGCTCATGATGAGCGGCGCGGCGCTGGTCATCGGCGCCCTGGACTACGGGTATCAGCGTTTTGAATGGGAGCGCGGCCTGCGGATGTCGCGCGACGAAATCAAGGAAGAGAGCCGCGCAGCGGAAGGAGATCCCGGGCTCAAAGCGAAGGTCCGCAGCACCCAGCGTGAGATGTCGCGCAAGCGCATGATGGCTGCCGTGCCCAAGGCGGACGTCATCATCACGAACCCGACTCATCTGGCAGTGGCATTGAAATACGATTCGAAGGCGATGGGAGCGCCGGTCGTGGTGGCCAAAGGCGCCGGCTTCGTCGCCGAAAAGATCCGGGAAATCGGTCGCCAGCACGGCGTCATGATCGTGGAGAACAAACTGGTGGCCAGGACGCTGTACAAGTTGGTCGAAGTGGGCCGGGAGGTTCCGGAAGACCTCTACCGCGCCGTCGCCGAAATTCTGGCCTTCGTGTATCGCGTGCGTGGAAAATTGCCGCCGGCATAATCCCGGCCGGTAGGGAGCGGAGATGGTGAAGGACAATACCTCGATACCCAGCACATCCCTGGTGAAACACCCGGACATTCTGATGTCCGTGGGCGTGGTCGGCATTTTGATGGTCATGCTGGTCCCGCTGCCGCGCTTCTTTTTGGACCTGTTGCTCAGTTTCAACATTACCCTGTCGATCATTATTCTCCTGGTCGGCATGCAGGTCCGTCGGCCGCTGGAGTTCTCTGTCTTCCCCTCGATTCTTCTGATGGTGACGCTGCTGCGCCTGGCCCTCAACATCGCGTCCACGCGGCTGATTCTGCTGCACGGCAACGAAGGCGCGGCTGCGGCAGGGGAAGTCATCCGCGCATTCGGCAATTTCGTCGTCGGCGGAAACTATACCGTCGGACTGGTCGTCTTCTCGATTCTGGTGATCATCAACTTTGTCGTCATCACCAAAGGCGCCGGCCGCGTGGCGGAAGTCGCCGCCCGGTTTACCTTGGATGCCATGCCCGGCAAGCAGATGGCCATTGATGCGGATTTGAATGCCGGCCTGATCAATGACAAAGAGGCTCGTCAGCGGCGAAAGGATATCGCGCAGGAAGCGGACTTTTATGGAGCGATGGATGGTTCGAGTAAGTTCGTCCGGGGCGATGCCATAGCGGCGGTGGTCATCACGCTCGTCAATATTCTCGGTGGATTGACCATCGGCGTGCTGCAGCAGGGCATGACCCTGTCTGCCGCCGCGCAGACGTATACCTTGCTGACGGTCGGCGAAGGCCTCGTGGCGCAGGTCCCGGCGCTCATCGTCTCCACCGCCGCCGGTATCGTCATCACCCGCGCCGCCTCCGAGGTGAACCTGGGATTCGAAATCACCCGGCAGGTCCTCATTTCGCCCAAAGCCATCGGCACTGCCTCCGGCATTCTGCTTGCCATGGGCCTGGTGCCTGGGTTACCCCATCTGGCATTTCTGGCGCTCGGCAGTCTGACCGGCTGGATGGCCTTTCAACTCAATGAACAGCAAAAGATCGCCGCCGCAGTTCCTGAAAAAGAATCCCCGCAAGTCAAAGCTGAGGAAGCCGCCACCCAGGTCGTTCCGCTGGACCTCATGGAAGTCCAGGTGGGGTACGGACTCATCGGTCTGGTTGACGGAGGGCAGGGCGGTGCCTTGCTCGATCGGATCAAAGGCTTACGGCGCCAATTTGCCGAGCAGATGGGATTCGTCCTGCCGCCGATCCACATTCGAGACAATCTGCAACTCAGGCCCAACGAATATGCGGCGCTCCTCAAAGGCGTCGAGTTGGCCAAATCAGAGGTGATGCCGGCCCATGTGTTGGCCATCGACCCGGGCACGGCGCAGCGGGGCATGATTCACGGCCTGCCGACCAAGGAGCCGGCCTTCGGGCTCCCCGCGATGTGGGTTCCGGAGCAGCAGCGTGAACAGGCGCAGATGGCCGGATACACCGTCGTGGACCCGGGCTCCGCTATCGCGACGCATCTCTCTGAGCTGATTAAGAGGCATGCGCACGAACTCTTGGGGCGGCAGGAAGTGCAGGGGTTATTGGACCAGCTAGGCAAGAATCACCCCAAGCTGGTCGAGGAAGTCATTCCCAATCTGATTCCGCTCGGGACGCTGGTGCGCGTGTTGTCGCATCTCTTGCGCGAGGGAGTTCCCATTCGCGATCTGCGAACCATCTTGGAAACCATCGCCGACCATGCGGCGAGCACGAAGGATGCCGATATTCTCACGGAAGTCGCGCGTCAGGCGCTGGGACGGACGATTACGAAACAATATCTCGCTCCGGATGGCTCGTTGCCGATCATCGGCCTCGACCCGCGCCTGGACCGCACCCTCGCCGATCAGGCGAATGCAGCCGGGCAGGGCAACCAGTGGGTTCCCGATCCGCTGGTGGCACAGAAACTGCTCAGTGCATTGAAGCAGGCCGCGGAGCGAATGGTCGGGCGGGGACATCAACCGGTGATTCTCTGTTCCCCGTCGCTACGACGGCATCTCCGGAAACTGACGGACCGTATTTTGCACTCGGTCCCGATCCTGGGACTCAACGAGGTGGATAGCGTGACCAGATTGCAAGCCATGGAAACAGTTCGTCTCGATCTCGACGGCGCTGACACGAGGAGCCTGGCATGAAGGTACGGACCTTTCACGTGGCAACGATGCATGAAGCCATTCGCTCCATCAAGGATACGCTGGGGCCGGATGCCGTCATTCTCTCCACGAAGCGGGTGCGATCATGGGATAACGGGTTCGGCCTCCTGGGCGGATCGATGCTCGAAGTGATGGCCGCCATTGAAGACGATGCGGCGGTGCCGGAATCCGCGCCGATACTGGGCGAAGAGGATCGCGCCGTTCCGGCTGCCGCGCAAGCTCCCGCAGTGTCCGCCGAGGAGTCACGGTTTCAAAAGACGCTGCAGGGCGCGATGGACAAGAACGATGAAACGCGGCGGCCATCGGCGCGCCAGGCGGTGATGGCGCCCCGGGAACTTCCGCGCACGGTGACGTCTTCCGACGGCAGCAAGGACAATCAGGCCACCACCTTTCAGTCGTTCCAGCGCGTGTATGAAGACCTGCTGGCTCAAGGTGTGGAGCATGCCACCGCCGAAGCCTGCCTGCGCGAATTGCGCGAGACCTTGGTGGAGCAGGGGGCAAGCCAACGTAATTCCTCTCTACAGTTATTGCGGACGGTGTTGCTGGACCGCGTCACCACCGCCGGTCCGCTGCTGAGCACCGCCGGCGAACAGAAGATCGCGCTGTTTGTCGGACCAAGCGGTGTGGGTAAAACGTCCAGCATTGCGAAGCTGGCGACGCACTATGGCATTGTCGAACAACGGAGTGTCGCCCTGATTACGATGGACACCTATCGTCCGGCAGCGGTGGAGCACCTGCGGCTGTATGCGGAAGTCCTGGGGATCGAGCTGGTTGTGGCGGGGTCATGCGAGGAAACCCGCGCGGCTATCAAGCAGGCTCGCGAGGCCGAATTGATCCTGATTGATACGGCGGGATTCAGCCCCTATGAGCCAATCGCGGCGCAGCGTTGGAGGGGGTTGGTCAACGGAGCCCTTCCCCTGGAGGTTCATCTCGTGCTGGCCGCCGGGACGCGGGTACCGGACATCGTCGTCAGCACCAGCCAATGTGTGGATGTGCCGTCCTTGCGGCTGCTATTCACCAAGCTGGATGAAACGACCGGGTATGGCGGAATTTTTGAAGCCACGCATCGTACCGGGATTCCGCTCTCCTACTGGGGCACCGGTCAGCGCGTGCCCGATGACTTAGTCCAGGCGCAAGTCAACCGCTTGGGCGACCTGCTCCTGGGAGGGCAGGTTCGGACGCCGGGGGAAAGCACTGGCCATCCATGGATCAGGCAGGCCACTCCGGCAGTTGTGCCCGCAGTCAAGACGTACTCACGATAGATGGGAGCGAATCAAAGGGGAGAGACGATGGCGATCGAACCAGACATTTTGGATCCGCAACTGAACACGTTTGACGGCAGCGCCGGTCCCTCTCGCACGCAGGTCATCACCGTCACCAGCGGAAAAGGCGGGGTGGGGAAGACCAATGTGGTGGCAAACACGGCGATCGCCCTGGCCCGGACGGGCAAGCGCGTGCTGGTGCTGGATGCCGATCTCGGCTTGGGGAATGTCGATATTCTCCTCGGCCTGACGCCCAAATACACGCTGGAGCACGTCCTCGCCAAAACCTGCCGGCTCGAGGACATCGCGTTGACCGGGCCTGATGGAATCGTCGTGCTGCCCGCCAGCACCGGTATTTCACAACTGACCGTGTTGACCGAGGCGCAGCAGCTGATTTTGCAGGAAGAATTGGAACGCCTGGCCTCCACCATGGACGTGTTGTTGATCGACACCGGCGCGGGGATTTCTTCAACCGTGACGTATTTTGCCGCCGCCGCCCAATCCATCGTGGTCGTTGTGTCTCCGGAGCCCACCTCCCTGACCGACGCCTACGCCTTGATGAAGGTGCTGTTGCGCCAATACCGGGAACGGCGCTTTCATGTCCTCGTCAATATGGTGAAGTCCCCGCGGGATGCGGCCCGCATCTACCAGAAACTGGAAGTCGCCGTCAGCCGGTTCCTTCATATCTCCCTCGATTACCTGGGCGCCATTCCCCAAGACGACTATGTGCCGATGGCGGTCTCCCAACAGCGGGCCGTCGTCGATCTGTTTCCTCACGCGCCGGCCAGCCGCGCATTTCGAGAGCTGACTGAAGCGGTGGCGCAGCTGACGCCACCGGCGCTTCCGAAGGGCACAGTGCAGTTCCTCTGGCAACAACTCTTGCGGACGCACTGACTGAAAGGACGCTACGCGCATGATGGAAGCACGCAAAATGTCTGCGGCCGGCAATGCTTCGCGCCGGGTGATTGCGGAAGCGGAGCGTGAACGGGTCATTCAGGAATTCACCCATGTCGTGAAAGCCATGGCTCATCGGCTGGCCTTCCGGCTGCCGGCTTACATGGATGCGGAAGATCTGATGTCCGTGGGTATCATGGGGCTCATGGATGCGATGGACAAATACGACCCGACCCGCGAGGCGAAATTCAAAACCTATGCGGAGTTTCGTATTCGCGGCGCCATGCTCGATGAAATCCGGTCGATGGACTGGATTCCGCGCTCGGTCCACGAGCGGATCTCCCTGCTCCAAAAAACCTATTCCGAACTGCTGCATCGACTCGGTCGTCCGCCGACGGACCAGGAAGTCGGCAAAGAACTCAAAATGTCCGCGGAGGAGCTGGATGATTTCCTGACCCGTTCGCGCGGCGCGGTCGTGATCAGCCTGGATGATCTCGGGGTGCAGGATGCGGATGGACACAAGATCATCAGCATGTTGACCGACTCCAACCAGCCGGACCCGCTCTCGGTCCTTGTCAACGAGCGGGCCCGCCATGTTTTGGAATCGGCGATCCAGGACCTGCCTCAGAAGGAGCGCCTGGTGCTGTCGCTCTACTATTTCGAGGAGCTGACCATGAAAGAAATCGGGCAGGCGCTGAAAGTCACGGAGTCGCGGGTCTGCCAGATCCATTCGAAAGCCATTCTTCACCTCAAGGCCCGGCTTGAACCGGTCGATGTCTAAGGACAGGTTCGAATCGGCTTCTCCCCCTTGCTGTCAGTGCGATCACCGGCTGCCATGAAGGCCGGCAGACGGCCTTTAGTTTCCCTCCACTCCATCCGATACCTTCTCGACGCCGATATTTATTGCGTAACCATTGAGGTTCTTCCCGCGTATGCGCGTGCCTCGACCTGCATCCAACGATTCGCCTGCTCCCGCCGGACCGGAGCCCGTCCACCGGCAGGCCTGGTCTGATGATGAGGCCCACTTCCGGTCATATGCCGTTGCCCGATTCGGCGTGCTGGCCTGTCTTCTGTTCATGGCCGGCGGCTTATACTGGACGGCGGCCATCGGCCTCCTGACCGTCTCCGCTTTAACGGCCTACCCCGTGATGATCTCGATTGGAGTGGCGTTTACCCTGGTGATTTTCGGGGCGAGCTTCTGGACGCCGCACAGCCGCACCTCCACCGCGCAGAGGCGCTGGAATGCGTCAGAGGATGCCGTGAAAAGCACATACGATCCGGTCACCGGTTTACCGTTGAATCGCCTCTTCTGCTCGCTCCTCAATCAGGCCCTGATCCGCGCCCAACAGCATGGCCGCCAGGTGGCGGTGCTCATGATCGAGCTGGACTATTTCATTCCTGCCGCCGAAATGTCGGCCGAACTGAACCGCCATCTCATCTACCGGATCGAGGCGGCTCGCGTGAAGAGCGCCTTGCGCACCACGGACACAGTGGCGAGGGTGGCCGAACGGACGTTTGCGGTGTTGCTGGAGCAGGTGACGGGTCTCGATGAGGTGATGGTTCTCGCCAGGAAAATGCAGGGGGCTATCGCTCTGCCGATTACCCTCGATCACCAGGAAGTCTTCCTGACCAGCCGGGTCGGTGTCGGTCTCTCCACCCGCGACGCTCTTGATCCCAATGTCCTGCTCGACGCAGCCACCCGTGCCCTGGAGGCAGCGCAGACCCACGCCCCGGGGATATCCGGCCCAGAGAACATGCTCGCGAATTCTGCGGCGCCCACCTCGACGATTGTGGCCTGATCCTCCGTGCTGTATCCCGGACACTCGCCGAGGTAGGCAGGACTTTCCCAGTCTCCGGTAAAGACTTCCCACCGTCAGCATCTTTGACAGCTCTCATCGGCCTCACCGGCCGGCGCGCGCGAACATTCACCAACAGTTGTATCGCCATCTCTTGGTAATCATAGGTGATTTCTTTCGCCGGACGTTGCGGGCACATTGCTCCACGCATCTCTTCGCAATGGCATGTCGATTGCTAACTCCTCCTGTGACACAGACAGAAGGGTTGGAACCGACACCATATGAATCGAGCCATCTATCCCATACTTTCCGGCGCAGTCGCTCAAGAAAAGCAACTACAGGTCTTCGCCAACAATTTGGCGAACGTCAATACGGCCGGATTCAAACAGGACCAACAGGGGTTTCGCGGACTCTTGGCCCGTGGCGGGTCGGTAGGGATGGGAGCCGCATCCAGCGGCATCACCACGACCATCTCCACCAGACCGGCCGGCCCGACCGAGCGCGTGTTTACTGAAGCGAACGGCATGCGAACGACCTTCGAGCCGGGACGGATCCGCATTACCGGCAATCCGCTCGACGTCGCCATCCAGACCGATGGATTCTTTGAGGTCAAGACCCCCGACGGGGTGCGGTATACCCGCAACGGCATTTTCTCACTCGATGGCCAACGACGGTTGGTGACAAACCTCGGCCATCCTGTGATGGGAACCAAAGGCGAGATCAAGGTCCCGCCCGGCAACATTCAGATCAACACCGAAGGCGCGATTCAAGTCGACGGGAACCCGATCGGTACGATCAAGGTCGTTGAATTTTCTCCGAACGAGATGCCGCAGAAATACGCCGAAGGCTTGTTTACCGGCGGGAAGCCGGCCGTCTCGAAGAAACCACAGCTCCAGTCCGGACATATCGAAGAATCGAACGTCAATTCGTTGAGCGAAATGGTGAAGATGATTCAGGGCATGCGGAGTTATGAATCGGCGCAAAAGCTCATTCAGACGCTGGACCATATGACGGATACGGCCATCCAGGATCTCGGCCGGGTGCAATAGGAGGAGTGTATGATTCGCGCAATGTGGACGGCCGCGACGGGCATGACGGCCCAGCAACTCAACGTGGACACGATCGCGAACAATCTGGCGAACGTGAACACGAATGCGTTCAAGCGCAGCCGGGCGGAATTCGGCGACCTGCTCTATCAGATTCAACGCTTGCCCGGCACGAACGCGTCGAACGTCGGCGTCTTTCCCGTGGGCGTACAGGTCGGAGGCGGCGTCCGTCCCATCACCGTGGCCAAGGAGTGGATGCAAGGAAACATGCGTCAGACGAGCAATGACCTGGATCTGGCCATCGACGGCGCAGGATTTTTTCAGGTCGCCAGGCCGGACGGCACGATCATGTATACCCGTAACGGGTCCTTCAAGCGCGACAACGTCGGCAATCTGGTCACCGGTGACGGCGATCAGCTGACCCCGGTCATTACCATCCCGTCCGGCGCGCTCAAAATCGACATCGGCCAGGACGGCACCGTCTCGGTGCTGCTCCCCGGCGTGACTCAGGCGTCGCAGGTGGGGCAGATTCAGTTGGTGCGCTTCGACAACCCATCCGGACTGGTCGCGATGGGCGGCAATCTGTTCCTCGACAGTTTTGCCTCGGGACCGGCGCAGCAGGGGACCGGCGGGTTTTCGACCGGTTTCGGCACGCTGCAGCAGGGATTTCTGGAAAGTTCCAACGTCAATCTGGCGGAAGAGATGGTCAACATGATCATTGCCCAGCGGAGTTACGAAATCAATTCGAAGACGATCCAGGCATCCGATGAAATGATGCAGATCGCCAATAACCTGCGCCGGTAATCGGCGCCGTCCTTGAAGCAGAGGTGACACCCGTGAACCGAGCCGGCCTTATCTGTGTGGCGACCCTCAGCCTGTTCGCGAGCGCGATCCTTCCTGCGGCGGCAGGGGAGCGGGCTCCCATCCGGCCCCTATTCCGCGTGCACGAAGCCCTCGTACACAGTGCTCACAGCCTCCCGTTGACCCGCGGAAAACGCACGATTTATCCGGAACAGATCCGCGGGGTCATCCGCGATTTCGTCAAGCGCGAACTCGCCGGACGAGCCGTCGATTGCCAGGTGGCGCTGGGCGATCCCCAACAACCGATCGTGGTGCCTTCCGGAACAATGGACCTGCAAGTCAGCGCGAGTCATTCCGAAGAACCGCTCGGTCGCCGAGTGTTTCAGATTCATCTCAGCGTCAATGGGCGGTTTCTCAAGACCGTCGAGGCCACGGCGGACGTCGCCGCCGTCGTCGAAGTCGTGGTGCCGGTCCGTCCGATTAAGGTTGATGAGGAGATCGCTGCCGACGACGTCACGACGGAACGCCTCGTGCTGTATGACCTCAAACAACCGTTTGTCACGAATCCGGCAGATGTCGTGGGGAAAGCCGCCATCCGTCCGCTGCCTCCTCAACACGCGATCCGGCAGACCTCCTTGCGGAAGCCGTTTGCGGTCCGCAAAGGCGATCGGGTGACGATCGAAGCGCGGCAGGGGGGCCTCTCGGTTCAGACCGTGGGTGTCACCAAGTCACACGGCGAACTGGGCCAAACCATCACGGTGTCCAATGTTGATTCCGGCAAGGATCTGAGGGCAACTGTCGTAGGTCCGGGGGTGGTCCGTGTCACCTTTTAACCCGTCATTCACTCGTTCTCAGACGATCGGATTCCTCTTCTTCGGGCTTGCCCTCTGCGTCCTGCCCGGTTGTTCCAGTTCGTCGGCCGCGAAGCCCACAAAAGCGGAGCTGGCGAAAATGCCGCCCCCCAAGACGACCGGATCGCTGTGGCAGGAAGAAAACGGGCGGGCCTATCTGTATGAAGACCTGCGCGCCATGCGCGCCGGCGACATCATCACGATCCTGATCTCGGAAAAACACAAGGGCTCGAAGAGCGCCGATACCAGCGCGGAAAAAGATTCCACCGTGTCGAATGGCCTCGGCGGCACAGGTATGGGCTATCTCGGTCTTCCCGGTATCCGGCTCGGCGGAGAAGCCAAGCGAGGATTCGGTATCGACGCCAGCGCGAAGAACAAGTTTGGCGGAAAAGGCGCCACGAACCGCGAAGATACCCTAACCGGCACCATCTCAGCCATTGTGACCGAAGTGCTGCCAAACGGCGATTTGCGGATCGAGGGACGGCGCGAAGTCACGGTCAATTCGGAGCGGCAGATCATGACGATCGCCGGCATCGTCCGCCGGGTCGACGTCAACACCAAGAACACGGTGCAGTCGAGCGCCATTGCGGATGCCAAAATTGAATATTCCGGCCTGGGAGTGGTGGACGATGTCCAGCGGCCGGGCTGGTTCGTCAGGATTCTGGACTGGGTCTATCCCTTTTAACGCAGAAATGATCAGGGCGAACAGGAGCGAGACAGGAGTCACCATGACGAGGCCACGCAAAGAACAACGGGCGATGATCATGCAATGTTTTCGTCTCATGCTGTCGAGCGGGGTACTCCGGACACCCTCGATGGATCCTGAACTCCTGGCTCGTCCATGGACGCCGCCGCCCAAACCGGCGCCGGTGGCAGAGCCCAGCCGGCAGATGAGTCCCTGGTTTCGCCGCACCGCTGTGGGCATGCTTGCTTTCCTGACGATCTCCTTCTTCAGCGCCTCGTTGGCCCACGCCGTGCGTGTGAAGGATGTGGCCACCATCGAAGGGGTACGGGAAAACCAATTGATCGGATATGGCCTGGTGGTCGGTCTGGATCGTACGGGCGACCAGGTCATCGGCGGCCAGTTCACGATTCAGGCCATGATGTCCATGTTGAACAAGATGGGCATCAATCTGGTCATTGATCCGATTCAGTTGCTCACGCGAAACATCGCGTCGGTCATGGTCACGGCCAAGCTTCCGCCGTTTGTCAAACCGGGCATGACGCTCGATGCGATCGTGTCCTCCATGGCGAACGCCAAGAGCCTTCAAGGTGGCACGTTGCTCCTCACGCCGCTGAAAGCGCCGAACCAACAAGTCTTTGCCGTGGCCCAAGGGCCGGTGTCCATCGGCGGGTTCTTAGGCGGGACCGGTGGGGCGGGCGGCGCCACCGTCACGAAGAACCATCAGGCCGCCGGGGTGGTTCCGGCCGGCGCCATCGTCGAAAAAGAATTGGTGGTCGATATCGATACCTGGGATACCGTCTCGGTCCTCTTGCGGCATCCTGATTTCACCACCGCGATTCGCACGGCCGAGGCCATTGACGGGACGTTTGGTAAAGGCACCGCGGTCCCGGTCAATGCCGGCCTCGTCAAGACCACCTTGCCGTCGACCTTCCAGGGGCGGGTCGTGGAGTACATCGCCACGATGGAAGGATTGGATGTGAGTGTGGATGTGGCAGCTAAGGTGGTGGTGAATGAACGCACCGGCACGGTGGTGCTGGGAGAGCATGTCCGCCTCTCCACCTGCGCGATCTCGCATGGCAACCTCACCATTTCCGTGAAGAACACGCTCAACGTGTCGCAACCTCCCGCGCCCTTGATCGGCTCCACCCAAGGCCAAACGACGGTCACGCCTGATGTCCAAACCGAGGTCGCCGAGCAGGAGTCGCGCTTGATCGTGGTCGATCAAACGGTGACGCTGGGAGAGGTCGTTCGCGCACTCAATGCCGTCGGCGTGACGCCGCGCGATCTGGTCGCCATTCTGTCGGCCCTGCGCTCGGCCGGAGCACTTCAAGCTAATCTTGAGATTGTATAAGAAAGACTCACCTACTATGGACATCAAAAATCTGTTAAGCGGTCAACTTGATCTGGCACACATGAATGCTACTCAGCCCGCAGGGCTCGATCGGGTCCCGGGACAGGCAGGACAGAGGTCCGCTGACGCGATGCATAAAGCCGGTCAGGAGTTCGAAGCGTATTTCATCTCGTATCTTATTGGAAAAATGCGAGAAACTGTTCCAAAAGGCCTTCTGGAGAGAAAAGGCGAACAGGTCTGGTACTCCTTTTACGATCAGGAGATTGCCAGATTGGCGACACAGGCGGGGGGAATCGGCCTCACGGCCTTTGTGGATGCCTACGTGGAAAAAAATACATAACCGGGCCGCCTCTCCTAAAGTTCCCCGCCGACCCCGCCGATAGAGTACTCGACTAGGGGAAAGCCTACGGAACACCCTGTACAGGGGAGGAGAAGCAGTCATGGAGATCTCACATAATGGCCGGGCCGCAGATCTCGCGAAAATTCTCTTAGGCGTTCAGGAGACTGACCGGACACACAATAAAAAAACCGCATCTCAGGCCACGCAGTCGCAGGATCGCGTGCAGATTTCAGAGCGGGCCAAGGAACTTCAACGCCTGAGGGCGGCGGCGGAACAGCCGGATCACGAACGTGACGCCAGAGTCGGCCAGATCCAGCAGTCAGTCGAAGGGGGCACCTATAACGTCGACGGCAAAAAGGTTGCGGATGCCATCATTCGTAACGTGTTGACGGACGCGGTTCTGTAACGAGTCGCCTCACCGGCTCGACCCTTCGCTCACTGTCCTCGTAGGCCGGACTGTTACTGTCGAGGAGGAAGCACGGTGTCGACCCTTTCGCAATCCACTCCCGCTGAATCAGACATGCTCATGCGTGGCATGCTCGACAAAATGCTCGCGTTCCAGTCCTTGCTTCTGGAGGAACAGGACGCGATCCGCTCCTTATCTTTCGGCCAGTTTACCTCAGTCACTCAGCGAAAAACTCAACTGCTGGATGAGATTCGAGACCTGGAACAACAGCGGCGCGATCGGTCCGCGGGAGAACAGTCTCAACGTTCCGCCGGCGCCCGTTCGACGCTGGAAGCCCAGTTGATCGCGGCCATCGGCGAAACCGATCGATTGAATCGATTCAACGCGGCACTCATTGGGCAGTCGCTTGAATTCTTGCACGGGGCGCTGAAGCGCTGGCAGCGGTCCCCTGAGTCAGCCGCACTCTATTCGTCAGCCGGCACGGCGGTCGCGGCCGGCGCAGGCCTGGTGAGAGCCAAAGGATAACGAGTGGTCGTATGTCAGGACTGAACGGACTCTTCGGCGTGGGCTCCAACGCACTGGCCAGTTTCCAGCGCGCGATGTCGGTCACCGGGCAGAACATTGCCAACGTCAGTACCCCCGGCTACTCTCGCCAGGAAGCGGTGCTCACCGAAACCCTGCCGGAGAACGGCCGCCCGGGCCAGATCGGGACCGGCGTCCAGGTGTCGGAGATCCGCCGCTCCGTCGACAGCTTCGTGGAGCAACAACTGCTGGGATCCAACGAGCGGATCGGGCAGTTCGACGCATCGCAGAAGGCGCTCTCCCAAATCCAGATTCTGTTTAACGATGCGAATGATCAAGGCGTCGCGGCGGGACTCAACGAATTCTTCAAGGCCTGGCAGGACGTGGCGACCAATCCGGCCGACCTGACCGCGCGCACGGTGCTCCTGACCAAGGCCGACGGTGTGGCGAAACTGTTGAACCAGGCGTCATCGCAGCTGTCAGCGCAACGGATCTCCCTTGATGGACAAATCGGGAGCGGGATCAACGACATCAATGCGCTGGCGAGCAAGATCGCAGATCTGAACGCCCAGATCAAACTGACCGAAGTCGGCGGGCAGCAGGCCAACGATTTGCGGGACCAACGCGGGCGCTTCCTGAACGACCTTGCCGGCCTGATCGATATTTCCTCCATCGAGGACGGAAACGGGCAGGTGAGTGTATTTGTCGGGGTCGGGCAGATCCTGGTCACGGATCACACGGCATTCAAACTCACAGGTGTTCCGGACGTGACCAACGGGGGATTGCTCGACGTGCGGTATGACGGCGGGACCGGCCCCAATACGGATATTACCTCGTCAATAAACGGCGGCCGTCTCAAGGGGTTGATCGATGCGCGGGATACGACTGCCGCGGGCCTGCAAACGTCTCTCGACACCCTCACGTCGCAACTCGTATCGCAAGTGAATACTCAGCATCGTCTGGGGTATGGGTTGGATGGCTCCACCACGCAGGATTTTTTTACGGCCTCGGGAACAACCGCGGGCACGATCAGTGTGGCGCTGACCGATCGGCAAAAAATCGCCGCCTCCTCGACAGCCGCCGGTGTGCCGGGCAACAACGTCAATGCCCTCGCCTTGGCAAACCTGCAAACGGCTTCAATAGCGGGCCTGGGAAATACGACCTTTCAAAGCTACTACGGCGCAATGGCCGGAAGTTTTGGAGCGACCCTCCAGGGAGCGACGCGCGACCTGCAGGGACAGGAAATTTTACACAACCAATTGCTGGCGCATCGGGCGGAAGTATCCGGGGTCTCGATGGACGAAGAGCTCATCAATTTACTGAAGTATCAGCGCGCGTTTCAGGCTGCGTCAAAGCTGATCACCACCAGCGACGAAATGCTGCAGACGATCTTGTCTTTGAAGCGTTAACCGTCTTGTCACCTCACCGGGAGCAGGCATTATGAGAGTCGCCGATCAACAGATGTACAACACCCTGCTCGGCAATCTCCAACGTTCCCGCTTGCAAATGTTGACTTCGCAGGAGCAGATCTCCAGCCAAAAACGAGTCTCCACTCCCGAAGACGACCCGAGTTCATATGGCCAGATCGTCCTCGACAAGTCCGCGCTCTCCCAGACGACGCAATGGATTCGTAATATCAATTTCGGAACCTCCCGGGTGAACGCCGCCGACCAGGCGTTAGGGCAGGTCCAGAACCTCATTACGCGCGTACGCGAGTTGACCATTCAAGCCAGCAGCGATACGACTTCCGCGGAAGGACGCCAGTCGATCGCCAAGGAGATCCGACAACTCCAACGACAATTGGTCCAGCTGGGGAATACGGAGGTGGCGGGGCAGGCGGTCTTCGGCGGGACGAAAACCAACGTGACGCCCTACGTCATTACAACAGGCGATACGGTGACCTATCAAGGCAACACGGAAACGCAGTCGATCGCCGTCGGCGAAAATCAGACCGTGCAAATTCTTGTTCCCGGAAGCAGCATTTTCACCGGTGCGACCACGAACATGTTCGATTCGCTCCGGGACTTGCTCACGGCGCTCGAAAGCAACAATCGCCCGGGGATTCAAGCCGGTATCGGCAACCTTGACTTGGCCACGGCGCAGATCAGCGACGCGCAGGGGACAGTCGGGGCGCTGGCCAACCGCCTGCAAGTCACTCACGACGCGCTGGATACGGCGACCCTGACCATTTCCAAGGCCATCTCCGACAATCAAGATGCCGACCTTGCGACGGCGATCAGCCAATTGAGCCTCCAACAGGTCGCGGTGCAGGCTGCCAGCCAGACATTCAGCAAAATTTTCGACTCCTCCTTGCTCAACTATCTGCGGTAACCAGCGCTTAAGTTTCTTCTCACCGCAACCGATATACCCAATGCACCCGTATTCACACGCCAAGGAAGGCTTGTATGCTGGTCTTAACGCGACGCCGGGGAGAGGGCGTCACCATCGGTCCGGATGTCCGCATTGTGGTGCTCGGCATCAAAGGCGGGCAAGTCAGACTGGGAATCGAAGCGCCGCCCAATGTGCAGGTCCATCGCGATGAAGTGCATGCGCGGATTCAAGACGAGAATCGGATTGCTGCGGGGCCTGGAGTCATTCCTCTGGAAGCCTTTCGTCAACTGTCCAATAAAACAGGGCGCCGGGGGGGCTGAGAACCATTCATGAAGTGTCAGTCGACCAGATTCGGGACCTTCGAGGTGAACGACGACGCGCTGTTGGTGTTTCCATCCGGCATTCTGGGATTTCCCGACTGGACCAGATACGTCGTGCTCGACCATGACACGGATGCGCCGTTTAAGTGGTTGCAATGCGTCGAGGAACCTCAGCTCGCCTTTGTCATTCTCGATCCGGCGCTGTTTAAGCCTGATTACCAGGTCACGATCACCACGGACGCGCTCATCGAAATCCAGAAGCAGGATCAGGACGAATTATCCGTCGTGACAATTTTGACGATTCCTTCCGATGATCCGACCGCGGTGACGGCCAATCTGCGCGGCCCGCTGATCATGAACCACCGCACCAGGCTGTGCAAACAATTGGTGTTGCCCGAGGATTTGCCGACCCGCTATCCGCTCTTTGCCGCAGCTCCCGCGTCGACCGGTCAGTCGCCTTCCCCATCCCTGCACGCCTCAGCCCGCTAAGCCACTTCCTGTCAGGTCTTGCGACGGCCTGCTTCCATTGTAGAACGCATAGAATTCTTGACGGCACACACGTCTTGCCGGGTATCGTGTCCTGTCGGCAGAGGCGTCACTGCGGGAGGGAAGGAGGGATCTGGCGAGATAAGACGGCCACCAATTCGTTCACGGTGCGGTCCAACCGGACCAGCAAGCTGGGCGCTTCCGTCAGCGTTCCGAGTCGTCCGGAAGCCTCAAGCTGGCTTGCCAGCAACACCACATCAGGTGCACAGAGATTACCGGCCGTGCCTTTGAGGCTATGTGCGGCCCGTTCAAGTGCTGCGGCATCAGCCTGCCCGATGGCAGACTCGATCTCCTTCATCATGGCGCGATGGCGGTCAAGGAACAGACGGATCAATTGATCGAACAGTTCGGCATCTCCGCCGATGTTGGCCAGCATGGCGCTCGCGTCGAACACCCGCGCGTCCGTCATACTCATGTCGCGGGGAGGGGGAGGGGGCGCAACGTCGGCCGCAGCCTTCACCGGAACCCATCGTTGCAGAATGAGGCCGAGATCATCCGTCTTCACCGGCTTCGTGAGATAGTCGTCCATACCGGCGGCCTTGCATCGCTCCCGGTCACCGGGCAACGCATTCGCCGTCAGGGCGATGATCGGAATGTGTGCGCGAGTCCGAGACGCATCCGGTTTCTCCTCCTGTTCGCGGATGAGCCTCGTGGCCTCGTAGCCGTCCATCGTCGGCATCTGGCAATCCATGACGATCGCCGCATAGGATTCCCGTTCGAAAGCCGTCACGGCTTCCTGGCCATTCGACACCACATCCGGCTGATATCCGAGGCGGTCCAGCATGCGGACGGCCAGCTTCTGATTGACCACATTGTCTTCGGCAACCAGAATACGGGGGCGGGAGGATTGTTCGGCCAGCGTGTGCCGTGTGATGAGGGTCGGCGAGATGGGGCGCCCCTTGCTTGTCCCGATTGCTGCGGCCGGCACCTGGTGTTGCAATCCAAACACCACACGCAGACACCCTTGCAGCTGATCATGGCGAACCGGTTTCGTCAGGTAGGCCGTGAATCCGGCGCGACGCGCCCGCTCCGCATGGCCGGGCTGAATCAGCGACGTCAGCACCACCAATCGAACCCCGGCCCCATTTTGGTGAGCCCGGATGTCCTGCGCCAATTGAAGTCCATCTTTGCCGGGCATCAGCATATCCAGCACGGCCGCATCATAGGGTTCCCCCTTCGCCGCCGCCTGCTCCAGCATATCCATCGCTTCCGCGGCATTACATGCCTGACCGTCCCGCATACCCCATCCGGAGACTAGATGATGGAGAATGGTGCGATTCGACTCATTGTCGTCGACGATGAGGATACGGCGACCGCTCAGCTCAGCCGAAGGGACGATGGCAGGCGTGCACACGGCTTGTTTCTGGAATAGAGCCGTGCACCAGAAGGTGGTACCTTCTCCGGGTCGGCTACGAAGGCCGACCTCGCCGCCCATCAGCTCGACCAGTTGTTTCGAAATGGCCAGCCCGAGCCCCGTCCCGCCGTACTTGCGTGTCGTGGAACTGTCGGCCTGGGTAAACGCCTGAAATAGCCGTCCCTGCACTTCTTCGCTGATGCCGATGCCGGAGTCCGTCACTTCAAACTTGATCATCACCCCGGCCGTGGTGTCACTCTCCAGGAACGCCTGCAGCGTCACCTCTCCCTGTTCGGTGAATTTAACCGCGTTTCCCACGAAGTTTGTCAAAACTTGCCGCAGCCGCCCGGGATCGCCGCGCAACGCGTTGGGCACGGCGGCGTGAACCAGGCCGGTAATTTCGAGGCCTTTGCGCTGCGCCCGCTCCGCAAACTGTGACAACACGTCTTCCACCGTCGTGCGGAGCTGGAAATCGAGCGTCTCAAGTTCAAGTTTGCCAGCTTCGATTTTGCTGCATTCCAGCACGTCATTAATCAGGGAGAGTTGGGCCTCGCCGCATTGCTGAATCGTTTGCGTGTAGGAGCGTTGCTCTTCTGTCAGAGCGGTATCCAGCAACAGGCTGGCCATGCCGATCACACCGTTCATGGGCGTGCGCAACTCATGCGTGATCATGGCCAGAAACGACGATTTGGCGCGCGCGGCCGCCTGGGCCTGCTGCAGCGCCTGATCCAATTGACGGTTGCTCTCTCGAAGATGATCGGCGGTGGCGTTCAGCGCGCGGTGGGTCGCATGCACTTCACCGAGGTCGATCCCGTAGGCTCGCACGAGGTGATTACTGGGAACGGGGCACAGTGTCCAGCTGTAACAAGCCTCGCCTCTGACGACCTCCTGTGAACTCAGCGTCCGTCCTTCTAGGAGGCACGTGGCGACAAGCGCAGGCAGATTCTCGGGAAGGATATCCGGTTTGCCATTGGGGTCATACCCGAATCGGCACAGGACCTCCACCATCGTGGGGTTCGCATACAGGATATTGCCGTTTCGATCGATTTCCACGATCGGGTAGGGGCTTTCATCCGCCACGGTGGCCAGCCGGTCACGATCCTGTTCCAACTCGCATTCCCGTGAGATGTCCCGGAGTGTCAACAGCGTGGAGACGGATGGAATTCCTGACAGACGCAATTGTTCCCACTCGATCACCGTGACAGCCGGCGTCTCATCCGCATCGCGATCCGTGGCCTCATCGGATGTCCCGCCGAGCCCTGCCTGGAATTTCAACACCCCCGTAGAGTGCAAGGAATTGCTCAGCTCGAGCGGCTGGCCGGCAAGATCTGAAAACAATTTACCGGCACAGTCGGCCGGCGACCGGCCGAGCAGGCGGGCAGCCATCCGGTTGACGAACACGATGGTGTGATCCGAAGCCAACAGGCAAATGCCGAGCGGCACGGCATCCCATAGGAGAACCATCGTTTCCGGCGCCAGCGTGAAGCCGGTGGGTGGTTGAGATTGAGGGGAACCCGACTGTGACGGACGGTTCATGTTTACGCACCACCTATTGCGACATCAAGAAATTGCGGGAGATCGATCTGTTCCTGCCGGGGATCCATGGCGCGGAGAATCGAGCGCACCGGTTGGTCGTCGGGCTGGTTTTGAAGGTCGGTGTCGATAGGAGGATTCTGGATCTCCCCATCTGGCCGTCTGATGATCCGGATTCGCGGACGCAGCCGGTCTTCATGATTGAGGCCGATGACGACCGCACACTCGCTGGTATTGAGCTTGATGAGACTTCCCAGGGGATAGACGCCCAACACCTTGATCGCGACCTCAACTAACGTTTTGTCGTACCGCCCTTTGGCCCCCAACACGAAGAGCTGCCGAATCGCGTCATGGGGCAGCAGGGGCGGGCGGCCATATCTGGTCGTCACCAGATCGTCATAGGCGTCCGCCAGCGCCATCAGTTGGGTCAGCGGAGAAATCCCGCCGGCCTTCACCAGTTTGGGAAAGCCAGTCCCGTCCTGAAATTCGTGATGTTCTGCAATGATCCTGGTCACCGTCTCCGGCACTCGGTCGGCTTGCGACAACACAGTGGCCGCCAGCTGCGGATGTTGCCGCATCAGCACCTGTTCCTGCTCGGTTAGGGCCGAGGTTTTCCGATAAATGTTCCGCGGGAGACGGACAAATCCGATATCGTGGAGAAGCGCGCCCACCCCGAGCGCTTCCATCTCCGATTCCGTGCACCCGTTTTCCACAGCGAGAATGAGCGTCAGGACGCAGACATCCATGCCATGATTGGCGAGAGTGCCGTCGAAGCGGCGCATTTTATCCAGACAAAACTGGATCATCATCGCTTCGGGTTGCTCGATGATCTGCTTCAGCAGTTTGCTCACCACGGGTTTGAGTGCCTCGAGCTTGGGCGGCTGACCCGCTTCAATGTCGGTGAAGACCCGTTCGATCGCTGCCATGGCCTCTCGATAGACCGCCGCTGCCGCCCCGGCATGCGACGCGTGGCCGTTCGTGGCAGCCTCGACCATGTCACTTGGCGCGGGGGAAGGTTCCGGCAACGAAGGAGGCGCTTCCGTGACGGCGATGGGGGCTGCCCCTACATCCACCCCTCGATCTGTATCTATGGTGACGACCTGAATGCCGTGCCGTTTGAGTTGAACGATGTCATCGGGATTGGATACCAGCCATTTATGGAGCAGAAACGGCGTCTTGTACCAGGGTTGATCCAAACCCGCGATAAACATACCGACGGTGAGCTGATCAATGGGGATACGTTTTGTCGAAGCCATGTCAGAGTTCTGCCTAATCCTCAAGAAAGCCTGTGCTGATTCACAGGCTGACAGGGTGTGGTTCCTGTCCCATACCTATCGGTCAATGTGAGGCCGGTCTTTACCTGCGGAGAGACAATGCGGTTGACCGGACTTTATGTTTTGAAGCCATCTGCCGATACGTCTGACGGGGGCGCGTCTATGCCTTGTATTGCCTCCGGGGGAACACATCATGAGTAATCTCATCGCGCATCGCCATCCTGCGTCATTTCTCGAAGTGGGGCTCTCGCTACAACTGAGTCTTCCCAACGAGGGCACGGGCACACAGTACGGCGCCACTGTCCTGGGATGGAAACAGCGTTGCTGGATTGTGTGCGAATGGCCGTTTCACTTCGGCCAACCGGTTCCCTGCACGGCTGGAACTCCCTGTCTGCTGCGATACATCTACAACGGGAAAATGATCGGCTACCGCACCGACGTGCTGCATGCGCACCTGCAGCCGTTTCCGTTTTTGATTCTGGCGTTTCCTGCAACGCTGGAGGAAGTGCCGCTTCGCAAACATGGACGGGTCTCAGCGCAAGAACCTATCGTGCTGCTTCAGGTCGAGCAGCCCCAGCGCACCCAACCACCCGGCGAATCCCCGCGCATCGGCGGACTGTTAACGGATCTGAGCGCATCGGGATGCGCGGTGCTTGTGCAACGGCCAATACAGGACTTTTTTCCGGGCATGGTGTTGCGTGTGGAGTTCGAAATCGTAGGTACGGGTCACGTCAACAATCTGACGGGGGTCGTGCGAAACGTGTCAATGCAGGCAGACGGAACGCATCTCGGCCTGGAGTTCCGGTTCGACGGGAAGGAAACCATCGAGTACCGGGGGTGGGGAGGATCGGTCAGAAAAGCGCTGGAATCGTTCGTCCTTCAAAAACATTCCTTCGAGTCCGCCTAGACTACAGCGGTTGCCGGGGACTGGGAATTTTTTGCCCGGTTGCAAGGCTCACAGCAGTTCTCCAACTAAGAAATCCTACGGTTTCCCATCCTCCCTCTGCCATTCTCAGTGGCATACATCTTGATTAGTCTCCTGGTGCCATGCCTGGTCTGTTGACAGAGGCAGGCCTCTATTTTGGCGCAAGAGGAACGACTACCATGACGCTTCACGCACATAGTGCCAAACTCAATCCTCGATGGTGCCTGGCGCAAGATACGATCGACCGACAGGACATTGATCACCTGATCGACTGGCTGCGGACCTATCCACGGCTCACCAAAGGAGCAGTGACCCTCGACTTCGAGCACCAGTGGTCGCAGTGGCTGGGACAACCGTATTCGGTGCATTGCAATTCGGGGTCGTCGGCGAATCTTCTGATGTACTACGCCTTATTGCGATCGGGGAGATTGCGGAATACCAACGTCATCGTGCCGAGTGTCGGGTGGGTCACATCCATCGCTCCCGCCATCCAGTTTGGTTTCACCCCGTTCATGTGCGAGGCGGATCCGGACACATTCGGCCTCGACCTCAATCATCTTGAGGACCTCCTAAAGCGTCATCACGCGCAGACGGTCCTGCTGGTTCAAGTCCTTGGCGTGCCGCACCGTATGCGGGAGTTACAGGCGTTGAAGGATCGCTATGGATTCTACCTTCTGGAAGATGCCTGCGCCGCCATCGGCGCGGAGTACGAGGGCAGAAAAGTCGGCACCTTCGGCGATATGGCGAGCTTCTCGTTTTATTTCGGTCATCAGATGTCCACGATCGAAGGCGGCATGGTGTCCTCCAGCGACAAGCAGCTCGCGGATCTCCTCCTTATGTTACGCAGCCACGGGTGGAGTAAGGATCTGGACCAGACAAAGCACCAAGAGCTGGTCGAACAGTATCAGGTGGACGACTTTCATTCCCCGTTCGTCTTCTATGAACCGGGGTTCAACTTGCGTTCGACCGATCTCAACGCCTTCATCGGTCTCGAGCAATTGCGCAAGCTGGATTGGATGACCGGCCGACGGCAGGCGAATCACGATCGGTACCTTGAGCAACTGGGGAAGCGGTTTTACACGCAGCGGCCGCCGCAAGGCAGCAAGGTCGCGAGCATTTCCTTCGGACTGCTGGCCGATAGCGCGGAACAACGGACACGCATTGTCCGGGCGTTAGTGGCCGAAGGCGTGGAAACCCGGATTTTTTCCGCCGGTAATCTGGGCCTGCATCCGTTCTGGATGAATCGATACGGAAAAGCCGGCTTTCCCGTGGCCGACCGAGTCCACCATTGCGGATTGTTTCTGCCGAACCACGCCTCCATGACCGACCAGGATGTCCTGCATATTTCCCGTGTCGTCCTGGAGGCCGCATGAACAGGGGAGTGGTCCATCGCCATTGGCTTAGCCGGAGGGAGCTCGTTCGATCATGACGACAGGTTCAACGCATGTCCTCATCACCGGAGGCGCCGGGTATTTGGGTTCCGTCCTCACCAGACGATTGCTCGACCGGGGTTATGCGGTGACGGTCCTCGATAATTTTCTCTACCGGCAAAATAGCCTGATGGATTGTTGCGCCGAAGAGAAGTTTCAGGTGGTGCGAGGCGACTGCCGGGATGAACGGCTGCTGACCGACTTGCTGCGAAAGGCCGACATCATTATTCCGCTCGCCGCCCTGGTCGGCGCGCCTCTCTGCGACAGGGACCGCGTCGGAGCGTACACGGTGAATTTCGAGGCCGTACAACTGCTCTGCAAACTGGCATCGCCCCGCCAGCGGATGATTTTCCCCGTGACCAACAGCGGATATGGCATCGGCCAGCCCGGCGTGCCCTGCACCGAGGATTCGCCGCTGCGACCCATCAGTCTCTACGGTGAAACCAAGGTCAAGGCGGAGCGAGTCGTCTTGGACCGCGGCAATGCCATCACGTTACGCCTGGCGACCGTGTTCGGAGTGTCGCCGAGGATGCGCATGGATTTGCTGGTCAATGATTTCGTCTGGCGAGCGGTGCATGATCGGGCCGTGGTGGTGTTTGAAGGGCACTGCAAGCGGAACTACATCCATATCCGTGATGTCGTGCGCGTCTTTCTCCACGCGATCGACTATTTCGACGACATGAAGGACCGGCCCTACAACGTCGGGTTGGACGACGCCAATCTCTCCAAGCTTGAACTGTGCCGTGAAATCCAGCGGGTGCTTCCGCATTTCGTGTCATTCGAGGCGCCGATCGGCGAGGATCCTGACAAGCGCGATTACATCGTCTCGAACCAACGTCTGCTGGACTCCGGGTTCAAGCCGGAATGGTCGTTGGAGCGGGGGATCCGCGAGTTGATCAAGTGCTACACGATCGTCAGAGCCGGTCAATATGCCAATGTCTGATTCCAGCGCGAGCCGGCAGGGAGGGCGAGGATGATCATCAGCCGAACGCCGTTCCGTATCTCCTTTTTCGGGGGCGGCACCGATTATCCCGTCTGGTTCCGCGAACATGGCGGGGCGGTGCTGGCGACAACCATCGATAAATATTGCTACATCAGCTGCCGGCAGCTGCCGCCCTTCTTCGAGCACCGCACCAGGATTGCTTATTCGCGCATCGAACTCGTGAACAACAATCACGAGATCGAGCATCCCGCGGTTCGCGGCGTGTTGAAGTACCTCAATATCGACGACGGACTGGAAATTCATCACGACGGGGACTTGCCTGCGCGAACCGGGTTGGGGTCCAGTTCTTCCTTCACCGTCGGCCTGCTCCATACCCTCTATGCGTTGCAACACACCATGCCCAGCAAATCCCAGTTGGCCCAGGCCGCGATCCATGTGGAGCAGGATGTGCTCGGCGAAGCCGTGGGGTGCCAGGACCAGGTGCTGGCGGCGCATGGGGGCCTCTGCAAAGCGACGTTTTTCCCCAACGGGGACATCGGGTATACCCCAATCATCATGCACCCGGAGCGCCTGGCGTCGTTCCAAAGCCACCTGCAACTGTACTTCACGGGGTTTTCGCGGATCGCCTCGGAAGTGGCCCGCGAGCAGATCGATCGCACGAAACACCGGCAAGCCGAACTCTCAGCCATGTTGCAGATGGTCGAGGAAGGCATTGCGATCCTTACCGGTGATCGCGACATCGCCGACTTCGGCGCCATGCTGCACGACGCCTGGATGCTCAAGCGGCGATTAACCTCGCGCATCACCACGCCGGCCATCGACGAAATCTATACGGCGGCGCGGCAAGCGGGCGCGCTGGGCGGGAAGCTGCTCGGGGCCGGCGGGGGCGGGTTCATGTTGCTGTTTGCCAGGCCCACCGACCACGAACGTATTCGATTGGCCCTCCCGGGCCTCCTCCAGGTGCCGTTCAAGTTCGAGGGCCTCGGCACACACATCGTGTTCTATCAGGAAGATCAACTCATGTTGGACGATGTCTGGGCTCAACGCTCAGCACAAACCGCCGCTCAACTCAAATCCGCGCTCATCGGAAGGGCCGCATGACCAAGAGCCACATGGCTGACTGCGATGTGATCATTCTCTGTGGCGGCCTCGGCACCCGCCTGCAATCGGTCGTGGCGGATCGTCCGAAGCCGATGGCGGAGATTCACGGCCGGCCGTTCGTGTCGTTGCTGGTCGAACATTTCCTGCGCCATGGAGCACGCCGTTTCATTTTCAGCACGGGACATTTCGGAGAGATGATCGAGGACTGGTTCCTGCGTCATCGCGGCGCTTACGAGACCTTGTTCGTGCGCGATCCGGTGCCACTCGGCACCGGTGGGGCCCTGGCCCACGCCATGCCGTTGGTACGTAGCAACCCCTTCCTTGTCCTGAATGGCGATTCATTCTGCGAGATCGATCCGGAGCGGCTCTTGCGCTTCCATCTCCGCAAACGGGCGGGAGCGACGATTGCCGTGACGCGCGATGAAACACGCGAAGACACCGGCGCGGTGGCCTTGGGGGAGGACGATCGAATGTTGTCGATGGTGGAAAAGCCAAGAAGGCGGACCACGACCTATCACAACGCGGGCGTCTACCTGTTCGATCGCGCCGTCACGGCTCTGTTTCCAGAGACGCCGGTCTGGTCTCTGGAGCGTGAACTGCTCCCGCGCCTGGTGACGCAGCAGTGCTACGGATTCGTCACTGCCAGCCCGCTGCACGACATCGGCACGCCCGAACGTCTGGCGCATTTCCGTGAGACCTGGAAGGACACCTCGGCCTATTTCCCGACGTCGTTCCTCAATCAGAGACAAGGATCGATGTCACGATGACCCAGCCGGGAAGGCCGATACCACAGACTCTGAACCGACCGAGCTTCTCTTCACGAGGGGAACGGTTGATCGGACAGGAAATGTTTCGCGTGATGGATCGCGCGCAGGCCCTGGAACGCCAGGGACACCGTATTTACCACCTAGAACTCGGCAACCCCCGCATGGCCCCTCCGTCTCAGATTCTTGAGGCGACGATGCAGGAACTTCAGGCCAGGCAGGTGGGATATGCGCCGATGGCAGGTCTGCAGGAATTACGTGCGGCCCTGGCCGCTCGGTATGCCTCCTATACCGGGCGACCGGTGACCGCCTCGCAGGTCGTCATCAGTCCGGCCAATATGCTCATTCACCAGTTTCTGGATATCACGTGCAATCCTGGAGAGCGGGTTGTGCTGTTTACACCGGCCTTTCCCTCCTATTGGGCGGCAGCCGCTCATCTCGAGCTAGAGGTCGTACCCGTTCCCCTCTCGGCGCGCGACGGCTTTCACCTGTCACGGTCGGCGATTGATTCGGCTGTGGCGGCACAACCGCGGGCGATCATCGTCAACAATGCGAATAACCCCACCGGCGCCGTCTATGAGCCGGAACTTCTTCATGAATTGGCAACACGCTGCGGAGAGGCAGGAATCTGGCTTCTCAGCGATGAAACCTATGCCGATCTCACCTTCGACCGTTCGCATGTCAGCCTGGCGGCCCCGCAGATCGGCCATGTCGTGGTCATGTCGTCGTTTTCCAAGGTATTGTCCGTTCCGGGATTTCGCACCGGCTATGCCGTGGCCCATGAGGCCGTCATTGCCAAATTCGCACTGTCCAATTCCACGCTCTACTCGTGCCTGCCCGGTTTTACTCAGATGGGCTGCGTCGCAGGGTTGTCGGTGCTCGACGCCTACGCTGAGGAGGTGCGCGCTCGCAATCGCCGTCTCATCGGAACCTGTCATGACCGCATCACTCGCTCCGGACTCTTACACGGCCATCATCCGGAATCGGGGTTTTATCTGTTTGTCGATATCACCGGGACCGGCCTCGACGACATAACATTTTGCCGGCGGCTTCTGGAGGAGGAACACACAGCGGTGACCCCCGGACGATGCTTCGGCGACGCCTATGCCTCACGTATCCGATTGGCCGTGTGCGGACAGGAGGAGGACGTCCTGGAAGGGGTCTCTCGCACCATTGCCTTTGCACAGAAACTGGGAGGCTGCCATGTCCAAGCCGCTTGACGTGTTACTGGTGACGCCTCCCAGCCGGGTTCAGGTCTATCAGGAACTGAGCCGCGAGTTCGCCGCGATTGAGCCGCCGGTGTGGTCCGGCTTGATCGCCACCTATCTCCGGCAGCACAGTTGCTCCGTAGCCATTCTCGACGCGGAGGCTCAGGGGCTTACTCATCAGCAGACGGCAGAGCAAATTGCCGCCATCGCGCCCAGGCTGGCGGTCTTTGTCATTTATGGGCAGCAGCCATCCGCGTCCACGCAGTGTATGCCCGCCGGCCGGACAGTCTGCGAGATTCTCAATACGCTGGCCAACATTCCCACTCTAGTGATGGGGACCCACCCCTCGGCGTTGCCGAAACGGACCTTGTTGGAGGAGCCCTACACCTATGTCTGTCAGGGTGAGGGGCCGGCAACCATTTTCGGCCTCGTCGTTGCCCTGCGGGCGCCGCAACATTCGCTGCGCGACGTCCCGGGACTGTGGCACATGGAGGAGGGGCATCCGGTGGGGAATGCGCCCGCACCGCTCCTGGCGAGTCTGGATCGTGACCTGCCGGGGCAAGCGTGGGACCTGCTCGATATGAGCCGGTATCGCGCCCACAATTGGCACTGTTTCGGAAACCCCGAGTCGAGGTCTCCCTACGCGTCGCTTCAGACCAGCCTGGGATGCCCGTTCACCTGCTCCTTCTGTTGCATCAACGCGCCGTTCGGCACGCCGATGTTGCGTGTCTGGAGCCCGGACAACGTCATCGGCCAGATCGACCGCCTGGTGCGTGAGTACGGCGTCTCGAATATCAAAATCCCGGATGAGATGTTCGTCCTGAACCGCCGTCATGTCATCGGCATTTGCGACCGGATCATCGAACGGGGTTATCGCCTGAACATCTGGGCCTATGCCCGAGTCGATACGGTGCAGGATGAAGTGCTGGAAAAACTGGCGCGCGCCGGTTTTACCTGGTTAGGACTCGGCATCGAATCTGGCAGCCAGCATGTCCGTGACGGGGTCGAGAAAGGCCGCTTCGGTGAACGTGAGATCGTCGCGACGGTGGACCGTATCCGCTCCTTTGGCATCCATGTGGCGGCAAATTACATTTTCGGCCTGCCGGACGACACGCTCGAGAGCATGCGCGCCACATTGGAGCTGGCGCTGACGCTCAACACCGAATGGGCCAACTTTTATTGTGCCATGGCCTACCCTGGTTCTCCCCTCTACGGCCTCGCGAAACAGAAGCAATGGGCGTTGCCGGATGATGCGGGAGGCCCGGGATGGATCGGGTATTCGCAACATGCCTACGAATGCCTACCTTTGCCGACCGACAGTCTCACCGCCACCCAGGTCCTGGATTTCCGCGATCGCGCATTTCTGGAGTACTTCGGCCATCCTGGTTATCTGGCGATGGTGCAACGAACGTTCGGGCCGCGCATCGTCGCTCACGTAGCGGAGATGTGCCGGCATCAGGTACGCCGGCGCCATCATGATCCGGCGGCCAACCTGGCGGCATAGCATGGGCGCAGGGAAAGGAGCATCCATGATCAAGGTGGCCGATTACATCATCAATACCCTGGCCGAGCGAGGCATCGACAAAATGTTCGTGGTGTACGGCGCCGCCAACGGTGACTTGATCGACGCGTTCACCAGAACCGCGGCCACCGAATATGTGGCGGTCATGCATGAACAGGCCGGCGGGTTTGCGGCTGAAGCCTATGCCAAAGTGAAGGGGATTCCCGGTGTGGCCATCGCGACCAGCGGACCGGGCGGGATGAACCTGCTGACGGCCATGGGAAATTGTTTCTACGATTCGGTGCCCTGCGTATTCCTCACCGGCCAGATCAACTCGCGCTTTCTCCGCCCCGACCCATCGATCCGGCAAATCGGATTCCAGGAAACGGACATTGTGGCAATGGCGGCGCCGGTCACCAAATACGCTAAGATGATCGTGAATCCGGAAGACGTCCGGTTTGAACTCGAAAAGGCTCTGTGGATGTGCCAGGAGGGACGGCCGGGACCGGTGTTATTGGATATTCCGCTCAATGTCCAAAAAGCCCTGATTGATGCCAAACAGCTCACGGGTTTTGAACCGCCGGCGGCGATGAGTTTCGATCTCACGGTCGTTGACCAGCAGATCGCCCGCTTCATCAGTGACCTCCAACAAGCGGAACGCCCGGTGATTCTCGTAGGCGGAGGCGTGCGCCTGGCCGATGCGCAGGACGATGTGCGGGCCTTGGGCAAGCGATTGAACGTGCCCTGTTTCCCAACCTGGAATGCCTTGGATGTCATCAGTTCCGACTATGACAACTATGGCGGACGGGTCGGGACCTACGGCGGCGCGGGGCGCAATTTCGGCATTCAGAACAGCGACCTGCTGTTGTCCATCGGGAGCCGCATCTCCGGGCGAATCACCGGCGGCAACGTGCAGAGTTTTGCGCGACAGGCCAGGAAGTATCTCGTCGAGATCGATCCGGCCATGGTGCAGCGAAAGTTCCAGCAGGTGCCGTTTGATGTCAACATTCTCTGTGACGCCAAAGTCTTTACGCAGCGCCTGCTGATCGCGCTCGATCGACGCAGCAAGCCTGCGCCGGATTTTTCCGCCTGGACCGGCCGGGTTATGGAATGGAAACGACGGTACGATCCGGTGCGCCCCGAGTTCTTCGCGCAGCGCGAGCGCGTGCACCCCTATGCGTTCATGCGGCGCTTGTCCGAGAAAATGGGCGCCACCGACATCCTGGTCGGGGATTGCGGCGGAAACATCGTCGTCAGCAATCATGCCTTCGAAACGAAATATGGCCAGCGGAATCTGACCAACAACGGCAATTCTCCTATGGGATTCTCTTTCGCCGGGGCGATGGGCGCCTGGTTTGCCGCGCCGACCCGTCAAGTCGTCTGCACAATCGGAGACGGTGGATTCAATATGAACCCCCAGGAACTCCAGACCTTCCTCAACTATGGCGTCAAAGTCAAAACGTTCATTCTGAATAACCGCATCTACGGCATCACCAAGGCGTATCAGGAGACGAACTTTCAGGGCCGTGCGGAAGCCTGCGGACCGAAAGGGTACACCCCGCCGGACTTCCTCAAGATCGTCCAGGCCTACGGCATCAAAACCATCGCCATCGCGAACCATGCTGAGATGGACGCGAAGATCGACGAGGTGCTGGCGTTCGACGGTCCGGTCGTGTGCGATGTGGACATGCACGAGTTCCACACCTATGAGCCGAGGATCTTCGGCTGGAAGACGCCGATTGAGGATATGTATCCCTATCTGCCGCGCGAAGAATTCCGCGCCAATATGGTCATCGAGCCGACAGAAGGGTGGATGAACCCGGAATACCCCGATGTCGTGCGCCGGACGGATCAGTCGCAGCCCTAAGGGATCAATCATATGAATGTGCCGGGCCGGGTTGTTGGTGATGGGTCTCTCGTCGCTCACCTGAGGTGATCTATGAACGTGTTGTTGCTGTATCCCACATGGACCGGGGCCTACGGACTGTTCGGCCATTTCGCCCGCCGGAATTCGACCTGGCCGCCGCTGAACCTCGCGCTGCTGGCCGCCATTGCCGAACGCCACGGGCACAACGTCACGATCCTCGACGGCGAATCCGAGCAGGTGCCGTTGGACGAGATGGTCCAACGTGCAGTCGCCATGAAGCCCGATATCATCGGCTTTACCGCGACAAGCCCATTTTTCCATCTCAGTAAAACTGTGGCGGAGGGCATCAAACGTCTGGCACCGGACATTCCCATCGCTGTCGGCGGCCCTCATATCACCATCATGAAGGAGCAGGCGCTCCTGGGCTGCTTCGACTATGCCTTCATCGGGGAGGCGGAAGAGTCCTGGCCGCAATTTCTGAATGCGTATGGACAGCGCAAGGATCTGTCGGCAGTTGCCGGGATTATTTATCGACGAGACGGTAAGGTCGTCTCGACCGGTCAACCCGCAGACATCACGAATCTCGACGCCTTGCCGATCCCTGCACGGCATCGACTGCCGATGTCCCGGTACAAGCTCGGCACGCTCCGCGGACGTCTGCCATTCACATCGATTCAAACCATGCGCGGCTGTCCCTGGAAATGTATCTTCTGCGCATCCGAAGCGCTGAAGACGACGGAGATGCGTGTGCGCTCCCCACGATCAGTCGTGAATGAAATGAAACAGGTCGTGGAGATGTTCGGCACCCGGCACTTTTACATCGTCGACGATGTGATGACCCTGTGGAAAGACCACATTCTGGAGATCTGCGACCTCATCGATCGGGAAGGCTTGCAGATTACATTCGAGGGTAGCACCAGGGCGAATCTCGTCGAGGAAGACGTCATTGCCCGATTGGTCAAAAGCGGCCTCATTCGTCTGTCGTTCGGACTCGAAACTGTCGATCCCGAAATACGGCGGACGATGAAGAAGCAGGTCCCGCTGGAGCACTACGTCAAAGCGAACGGCATCTGCAACACGTACGGGGTCGAGGCGTTGAACTCCGTGATGATCGGGTTGCCGGGAGAAACCCGGGCGACGGTCCGGGCGACGTTGAAATTCCTACGGCAAGCCAGAGAAGTCAAACAGGCGAACTTTGCCATCGCGGTGCCCTATCCCGGAACCGAGTTTCACAAACTGGCGGTGAACGGCGAAAAGGGTGTCCGGTTGATGACGCAGGATTTCTCCGAATACCGACGCTATGGATCGGCCGTCACCACGGTGGGGGAGCTGTCGCCCAATGACCTGATCGACCTGCAGAACGAAGGATTCGTGAGCATCTACTCCGCCCCCTGGCGTTGGATTCCCATGCTGCAAAAGCATGGAGTCATTGGTGGCTCGCTCATGCTGGTCCGTGTTGCGCGGCTTCTTTCTAAAAAGCTCTTCGCAGGATCGGGACAGGCATCGCAGGAACAACTCATCAGCCTGGGAGACGGGGCCTTCGGTCGCATTCAGGAACCGGCCATGCGCGCGCAGCCCGTGGGAGTCGGCCCGACCGGCTCAAGCAGCGCGGCTCCGCTGTTGACCATCGCCTCCGCGTCAAAAACGGCACCCGCGCCGGCTGGCCATTTCGGCCACCCCACGAACCCCAACGGCTAGTTGCTGATGGAAACGCAGACGCTGCACACATGCGGGAAACGGCTGGGAGTTGATTGGCAGATTGAGCAGACGTGACCGAGGAGATTCGAAGGAGGAGCAACCATGTCCCTGAGCGCACAAGGCAAACCGCAGGCGTTACTCATTCAATTGGAGTTTGCCACATGGGAAATGGCTCGTCCATGGACCTATAGCGCTAATTTTGGCGTGCGCGATGGACTCGAGGCTCACGGATTCGAATGCCACACCATTCCGGCAATTCCACCTTCGCCGTCGGCTCCTTCGCTCGCGTCATGGTTGCAGCATGCGCGGCAGCTTTGCAAAGGAAAGCGCTTCGATCTCGTATGGGTCTGGCTTGTGCACTACGATTTCGACGCAGACTTCCTGGAATGGATCGCGTCGCTCGCACCGATACGTGTCGGATATGTCATGGAGTCGCTCTCATATTCTGATGAGGAACATCGATTTTCACCCATTACGCTCCGCCGGGCAGCCGTCGTAGAGCGGCAGATGCAATGCCTGACCCACGTGTTGACCTGTGACGAACTGGATTCAGACGCGCTTGTAAAGAAGGGGATTGCGAAAGCCACGTGGTGTCCCACGTTCGTTCCAGAGCGATTCATGCTCCCTCCGACATCCCAAGCTGAGAATCATGTCGCAGCATTTCATGGCACTCTCTATGGCCATCGCCGCGCTTGGCTGGAGCATCCAGCATTGAAAGGCCGACTGATCTCGCCAGGCTCACAAACGACGGACATTCATCGCGCATTCGACCGGCTCCAAGCCCGAGCGGCGCAGGTGCTGAAAAAGACACCGGCCGAGGTGGAAGCCTTCCTGCCTCACTATCTGTCGGAACTCCGGCAGATTCGTCTGGCAGAGTGTACGCAATGGATGCAAGAACTCACGCGCTGGGCCTGTATCATCAACCTGCCCGGATTCGCGAAATGCTATGGTGGCCGTGTGCTTGAAGCCATGGCCGTTGGAAGGCCGGTCATATCCTGGGACATCCCCAACCGTCCACGGAATCGCTCTCTTTTCGAGGACAGCAAGGACATCTTGTTGTTCAATCAAGATGATCCGAGCGTTCTCGCATCGCACATTACCCGGGTGCAGGATGATCGAGACTTTGCCTTGCAGCTGGCGACGAACGCCAACCGTAAGGTCAGGAGCCATCATACCGCTGAAGTACGCATCGGGCAGATGCTCGAATGGATGACCTCAGGCACAGAACCTTCGTTCCATGCCGATCACGTAGGGCATACTGCTCCGGCGCCGGCTCATGACCGCACGATGACGGCAACACACGTAGATGTCGCGAGTCGGCCCGCGACAGGAGGCGATGCAGTGTCCCCCCTATCGCCCCCAGTCATTTCCATCATCATTCCTTGTTTCCAGCAAGCGCATTTTCTTTCCGATGCCGTGGAGAGCGTGATCGCACAGACCTATGACAATTGGGAATGCCTTATCGTCGATGACGGGAGCCCCGACAACACCCCCATCATCGCCGCACAATTGGTCGCCCGATATCCCAACAAACGTCTCCGAGTGATTCGAAAAGCAAATGGTGGATTAGCGGACGCGCGAAACGCCGGCATACGGGAAGCACAGGGGCGCTATATCCTTCCATTGGACGCCGACGATCGTCTGCACCCCGACTTTCTCAAAGACACCGCTGCCGTGCTGCAGCAACAGCCCGACGTCTCCATCGTGTATGTGGATGAACAGAATTTCGGCGTGACATCCCATATTCATCGCAAAGGCATCTCGAACGTATCCAATCTCCTGCAGGGAAACGTGCATGACTATTGTTCACTCTACCGGCGAGAGGTCTGGCAGGCCGTGGGGGGATACTCTCGCGCAATGTATATCGGCGCCGAGGACTGGAATTTTTGGCTTGCTGCGGCCAAACGAGGATTCCGCTCTTTTCACATCGAAAAGCCTTTGTTTCAGTATCGGAATAGAGCCGGATCAATGGTGGCCCAAGTGCACTCGAACATGGCGCTCGTACAGGCGCACCTCACATTTCACCACCCTGATCTATTCAGCGAGGCACAGCGTGCACAGGCTGCGCGCCTGTTATCACAGATCACGGTGGAGCAGAAGCAGCAGCTTGATCGAACGTATGCCATTCATGGCGACGATGAGTTATTGGCCACCTTTCACCGTCTGGCACATTCTGCCGTCCAGAAAGATGAGACGGCTCCAAAGCCGATGGCGGCCCAGATCACGCCGTCACACGTGGCTGCCTCCGGACCGGTCATGCCAACCGAACATGAGCACGACGATGGATATTATGAAGACCTCTTCATTCGAAACCCGGAATGGTCGACGCCTGAGCCGAACAACGATGAAACGGCCCGCTGGGTGAAAATCGCGTCGATTCTTGAACATCTCGTTCGCGAGCGATCGAAGCATGGCAATTCAGAACGTCTTCGCATTTTGGATCTGGGATGCGGAAGGGGATGGCTGGCAAACCTCGCCTCCGGTTACGGTGACTGCACAGGAGTCGAACCGGTGAGCGGTGTGGTGGCCTATGCACGCAAGCTGTTCCCACATGTACGCTTTTACTCGGGAACGGCCGACACGCTATTGCGAGAACCGGCTTTCACACCCTTCGACGTCGTCCTGAGCTCTGAAGTCATCGAACATGTTCCGCGGCCGGAACAAGCGGAATTTGTGCGAGTGCTTCGTCGCTTGATCAAGCCACAAGGTCATGTGATTATCACGACACCACGCCGGGAAGTATTTGACCTGTGGCAGAAGATCGCCCCGCCGAACCAACCCGTCGAAGATTGGTTGTCGGAAGACGACGTCAGCCGGCTCTTCGCCGGAAATCTGTTCACCTGTCGCGGACGCAACCGTGTCTGTATTGAACTGCCGAATTTTCGGTTTCTCCCGGCACCGATGCCGTCCGACTACGAATCTCGTAAGCTAATCCCATTTTACCAAGTCTCCGTCTGGCAGGCGCCGAACAAGCAGGGAGCAGTATCGGCACTGCCCTTCGACTCTGCGCCGGCCGTGACAGTCATTGTGCCGACCTGCGATCGACCGGATCGCCTTCGTACGGCGCTGCTGAGCATTCTTGGACAAACATTTCACGATTTTGAAATCATCGTCGTCAACGACGGCACGCTCGATGTGAGCGAGGTGGTCGCGCCGCTCAACACTGACGGTCGTATCACGACGATACGTCACGATCGCAACCGTGGACTTGCGGCGGCTCGGAATACGGGGTTGCGGGTCGCTAAAGGCACCTATATCGCCTACCTCGATGACGACGACACTTACTTTCCGGAACACCTAGAGACCTTGGTCACCGCGCTCAGGGATGGTCAGCATAAAATTGCCTATACGGATGCCTGGCGGATCCATGAGGAGCGACAGGGCGATCACTACGTTGCCGTCGGACGCGACCTGCCGTACTCCCGTGACTTCAATTGTATCGACCTGTTGATCAGCAATTATTTCCCGGTCCTGTGTGTGATGCATGAGAAACGTTGCCTTGAGCAAACCGGCGTCTTCGACGAATCGCTCTTCGCTCACGAAGATTGGGATCTCTGGATTCGAATGGCAACAGTACACCCGTTTCTGCATATTCAGAAGATCACGGCGGCATTCACCTGGCGCCGTGACGGGTCCTCGATGACGAGCAGCACATCTGACACATATCGCCGCACGACGGAGATTATCTACAAAAAATACCGGCCCTATGCGGAGCGGATTGCCGGCGTCCTTGAAGCTCAGCAGAAAAAACTGGAGGGCATGCGATCTGGCGCGCAGGCCAAGACGTTCGATTGTTCCATCATCATCCCGGTGTGGAACAACCTGGCGCTCACCACGCAGTGTTTGACCGCTTTGGCGGAGGTCACTCAAGGCGTCTCCTACGAAGTCATCGTGGTGGACAATCACTCGACGGACGGAACTCCGGCGTTTCTCTCCGGCCTTGGCGGCGACGTGAGAATTATCACCAACGACGAGAACCTCGGGTTTGCCAAGGCTTGTAACCAGGGCGCCCAGGCAGCCAAGGGCGAGTACCTCGTCTTCCTGAACAACGACACGATTCCACAGACCGGCTGGCTCAGTGCGCTCGTCGAGGAGGTGAAGACCCATTCCGACGTGGCGGTGGTGGGAAGCAAACTGTTGTACGAAGACGGTACGATTCAACATGCCGGTGTCGCATTCTCGAGGGAATGGTTCCTGCCATACCATCTCTATCGTGGCGGCAACGCCCAAGCAGCCTGCGTGTCGCGCCGGCGCGAGATGCAATGTGTCACGGCGGCCTGCATGCTTGTCCGTCGCAATGTGTTCGAGCAGGCAGGTGGATTCGACGAAGGCTATCGAAATGGTTTTGAGGACGTCGACCTCTGTCTCAAAATCAGGAAACTGGACTGGAAGGTCGTCTATCAACCCCAAAGCGTGCTGTATCATCTGGAAAGCAAAACCCCTGGACGCAAAGCCCACGAGCAGGACAATAGTCGCCGGCTGCAGGAGCGCTGGGGAGCCTGTTGGTGGCTGGCCGACGAAGATCTTCTGCATTTTGAAGACGGCTATGCGGTCCATAGCTACATCAAGGACGGGATGCTGAGCTACAGACTGGACGTGATTGCCGACGCGCAAACTACGGCTCAGCGATCGATGCTGGCGGATATTCAGCGTGCGGGGATGCGGCAGGACTGTGATGCCGTCGCCGGTTACTTGCGGCGAGTCCAGGAGTGGCCGTCCGATCCCTGGATTCTGCGTTGGGGCGCATTGCTCTGTACCGGAGTCGCGCAACCAACGTTAGCCATTCCATTTTGGAAACGCATACTGAGCATAGAGGAATGCCCCTACGCGAGGATCGGTTTAGCGAAACGGGCATTGGAGACCGGAGCATTTCAGGACGCCGACCATCATCTGGCGGCACTGCTTGAGCATGAACCTTCTCACGGGGAGGGGTGGCTCCTGCGCGGCATTGTCGCGATGCAACGTCTGGCCTATGCGGAATCGGAACGGGCGTTTGAGCAAGCTCGACGTTTTGGCGCCGATCAACGAAAAGCGACGATGGGATTGGTGATGGCTTTGATGGGCGGCAATCAACCGGAGGCAGCTTGGACGGAAATCGTCGCTCTCTGTGCTCATGATCCAGATGACGAAGAATGCATGCACTGGCTGCTTCGTTGTGGAACGATGCTCCAACGCTGGGAAGCGCTCGCGGCACGCCTCTCCTCGTTTGTCGCGCGCAATCCGGGCAATATTGCTGTGCGATTTGCCCTGGCCGGAGTACTGTTGAGAGCAGGACGCCGGGTGGATGCACAGCGGGAGTATGACTGGTTGCGCGCCATGGTGCCGACGTTCGAGGGCATGGACGAATTGGCGAAGCAACTGGCCGAATCCGAACGCCGCCTGGTGCCAAACCATGCCGCATGAGTCTTCATCGGCGCCTCGCGACCTGGTGATTCAGCTGGCCCGATTGGGCGATCTGGTGCAAACGCTTCCCGCCATCGAAGCGCTGCAGGAGGCCTCTCCGGAACGGATACTGGATGTCGTCTGTGCGGCACCGCTGACAGCGGTTCTTGCCGGAGCCCGTCGTCTCGGCCGGCTCATCCCCTGGGACGGGGCGCAATGGCAAGCCTGGGCGAATAGTTGGCAGACGAATCCGACTGCCACCCTGCAGGCGATGCAGAGTTATATCGCGTCGCTCGGCGAGACGGCCTATGAACGGGTGTATCCTCTGAACCAACACGAACGAAGCCACCTCATGACGCAGCTGTTATCACGCCGTCCCTTCCGCGACACCGGTTCAGATCTCATTGAGGCGAGCATGCGTCCATGGGTGCAGCACCTACGGCAGGTCGCCAAAGAACGAGGGGCGAATCGCGTGCATCTCGCTGACGTCTGGTGCGGTATGTGCGGAGTGAGGCCGCAAGGACAGGCGCCGTTGCATGTGCCTCCGGCAGTCGAACTTCCAGAAGACCTTGCCGGGGTCGGCGAACGCCAGGGACTCTGGGTTGCGCTGGCCACCGGGGCAGGGGAGGCGGACCGGTGTGTGGCGCCGGCCGTATGGAGCCAATGGATTCGTGAATTCCTGACACAGACACAGGAAGGACACGTCGTTCTGATCGGAAGCGGAAGAGAGCGTGAACGCGCGCAGGCAATCCTCGAATCACTTCCCGCGTTACTCCACGGCCGTGTATGGGATGCGACCGGTCGCACAAGCCTGTCCCAGTTGATGCGCGTGCTGCAGAAGTGCCACTGGATCATCGGCGCCGATACCGGCCCCCTTCATCTCGGCACGCTGGTGGGCACTCACGCCGTGGGATTGTATTTCTCACGTGCCCGGGTGCACGAAACCGGCCCCTACGGCGAGGGGCATTGGGTCTATCAACATGCCGCGGATGTACAGCCCCAACGCTGGCCGATCATGGAGAGCATCGCGCTGATATGCGACGGCCAGCGCTGTCGCGCGGCCGATTGGACCCTCTGGAGGAGTCGTATGGATCGATGGGGAGCATTTTTTGATGACGGCTTTGGTACGGAAGGCGTCGAGACCTCGCGTGCGGACATCTGGCGGGCTTGCGCCCCGGTCCTTTGCGAATCGATTGCGGCATGAATATCTTTCACGACAACCTCAACCGCCTGGCGTCACGAGATCAAGACCTCGCGACCACGGTCAAGTCCGCTGCCGGCGGAGTACTCACAATTGAACCGTCGAAAAGCGGTTCTCCTTCGGCCCGCCGATCCGGTCGCTGGATTCATAGCGCGTACGACCCCATTCGTGAAGCCCAGACCTGGGCTGACACGCACGCAGCGGCCTGCCAACCGGGAGAAACGGTCGTCGTAGCGGGGGTAGGGCTGCTCCATCATGTCGAGGCGCTTCGAAGCAAGTTGGCGCCTGATGTGGCAGTGGCTGTCCTGATTCCAAACCTCGACGAATTTCATGATGCTCTTGCAGGACGCTCGCTCGAGGCCTGGAGTGAATCCATTCTCTGGTTGCCGGGATCGCCGACCGAAATTGCGGAGAGACTGAGCAAAGCAGGCCGCCCGATACGCTGTCTGGCTTATTCGCCGGCAACCCTGTGGGATGCAGATTTCCACCGTGCCTTCGAAGAGGCGTTGCGACGCAGGATTTCCCGCCAGGCCGGCGGCCAACTGACAATTGCCCTGGTGGGACCGATTTACGGGGGATCGCTCCCGATCGCCGGCTACGTGAAACGGGCCCTGGAAACACTCGGCCACAAGGTGCAGTGGATCGATCACAGCGTCCACGCGTCAAGTTACGAGGTGATGGGGACACTGAAAGATGCGCGCAACCGTCAATTGATGCAAGGCCGGATGGCCGATGTGTTGAGTCAATGGACCTTGGCCACACTCGCCGAATCGCCTCCCGATCTCGTGCTCTCGCTGGCTCAGGCTCCATTAACGTTGCAGGTCCTCGAACATCTTCGAAAGAAAAAATTTCTCACCGCGATGTGGTTCGTGGAGAACTATCGCCATCTGACCTACTGGCAGCAGTTGGCGCCGGGATACGAATTTTGGTTTGTGTTTCAGCAGGGCGCCTGCCTGGACGCGTTCCGCCAGGCCGGAGCGCGGCAGGTGAGTTATCTCCCGATGGCGGCCGACCCGGAACTGCATTGTCCCCTGACGTTATCGGATGAAGACCGGCACACGTTCGGGTCCGATGTGTCGTTCGTCGGCGCAGGGTATGCCAATCGCCGGCGGCTGTTTCCGGCGCTGCTCCGCCAGCCCTGGTCGTTCAAACTCTGGGGCAATGAATGGGACGGAGCCGACGATCTCCGCGCCGTTCTGCAACTGGACGGGTCCCGGATCGACACCGCCACCTGTATGAAGGTGTTTAATGCCACGGCGATCAATCTGAATCTGCATTCCACCACAGGCGCAGGCTTGGATCCCCAAGCCGACTTCGTCAATCCACGCACGTTTGAATTGGCGGCCTGCGGGGCTTTTCAATTGGTTGATCATCGCTCACAGCTGCCTCAATTTTTCACTGAGCAGGAGATGGTGTCGTTCAAGGATTTTGGCGATGTTCCAGGATTCGTACAACGATGGCTGGCAGATCCGTCGGCTCGCCGGGCCATGGCGAATGCCGCCCGGGCACGTGTGTTGAGTGAGCATACCTATGTGCATCGGATGCAAGATCTCCTGGGACAGATCGGATTGTCGCAGCCGGATCGTATCGGATCCGTGCTGCGAGGAGACCGGCAACGGGACTCCTTGTTGGCGCGCTGTGCGGAGGATCGTCCCCTGGAGGCTCTCTTGCGAGATTGTCCGAACGGCCAACGAATCGAATTGAAAGACGTGGCCGCGCGGATTCGAAGTAAGGGTCCGACCGCTACCCTCAAACGCGAAGAGTTGATGGTGCTGATGTTGGATGAATACCGGAGTGAAACGCGCGACCTGTTATGAGCAAGCGAGTCCTTCTTATCAATATCACCCGGATGGGCGATCTCGTGCAAATGGGCACGCTGCTCCAGCGCCTCCAGCACGAATGGCCGGGAGCGGAAGTCGACCTGGTCGTGGATCAACGGTTTGCTCCAGTGGCGAAGCTCCTGCCGCACCTCCGGCACATTGTCGGGTACGATTTTCATCGCCTGGTGGATGAGAGTCGCGCGCAAACGAAGGATGTCGTGACCCTCTACCAGGAGATGGCCAGGTGGGCCGCGCCTCTGGTTGAAGCCCAGTATGACCGGGTCGTGAACCTGACTTTCAACCGGCGGAGCGGACTGCTGACGTCATACGTCGGAGCGAAGGAAATACGCGGCATCGCCGCCCCGAAAGATGGAGATGTGAGCATTCATAACCCCTGGATGGCGTATCTCACGGATGTGCATCATGAACGTCGCTTCAACCATTTCAACCTCGTCGACATCTATGCCCTGGGCGGCAGCGGCATCGGTCCGTTTGCGCCGCTCTCGCTCCATATTGCATCCGACACCGCTCAATGGGCGCGAGACTTTCTGGCACCCCATGGGGGAGAGAAGTGTTCCTGGGTGGCGGTGCAGGTCGGCGCCAGCGACCCGATGAAAGCCTGGCGGCCTGAATTGTTTGGTCAGACGTTAGCGGCTCTCAGTCGGCAGGCAGCCGTCGGCTATGTGTTTATCGGCACCGAAGAAGAACGGAAAGCGATTCGACTCGCTCATACGACATACCGGCAGGCGGGAGGCGCCGCTCCGATCTGCGACGCGGTTGGAAAGACTTCGTTACCGCAACTCGCCGCTGTGCTGTCGCAATGTCGACTCCTGCTGACCAACGACACAGGCCCCATGCATCTCGCCGTGGGAGTAGGCACTCCGGTTCTCGACCTGTCAGTCGGTCACGTCGATTTTCGAGAGACCGGACCCTATGGGCCCGGGCATTGGATGGTGCAGCCGGATCTCGGATGCGCTCCCTGCGGGTTCGATCAAGTCTGTTTTCATCATGCCTGCAAAGATCGCATCGTGCCGGATCAGATCGCTGCGCTGTGCGTGCACGTGCTCACGGGAGCCGCATTTCCCCGGTCGTTTGCAGGAGCGAGAATTTATCGCTCCCGCGCTGATGAGGATGGGTTGGGAAGCACGGAACTCTATGCCGGGCAGGAAGATCCTCAGGTCGATTGGTATGGTCGTTTCTGGCGCCGGTTCTGGTTTGAAGAATTCACCGGCCGGGCCAGCCAGGTTCCTTGTATTCCCGAACCGCCTCCCGATTGGACAGAGGCTCTGGCCGTGCTCGAGCACCTGGCGCCTTTGGCAAAGAAGCTGGTATCGAAAGCTGAAGAGCTGGTCCGCCTCACGACCAGACGCCCGTTGCCGATCGCCGCGTTACAACAGATGCAACGTGAGGAGAGCGCGGAACGCCAAACGGTCTTGACGCTCAGTCTGCAATCGCCGGCGACTGCCTCTCTCGCAGTGGCGATGGTGAGGGATACCCACAATGATGATGAAAGCGAACTGACCGGTCTGGCGCAATCCCGGCTCGCCACGTATCGACGATGGCAAAAACGGCTGCGCGCGGTGGCAACCAGTTTCCGTTCATTCAACACCGCCCGAGGACCGGTTCATCGGGAAAAACCCCGACCTCTTCCCATGGCGCGTTCCGCTTAGCCGGAGACGCAGGTGGCCTGCGAATTTCTCTAAAGGAGTCCGATCATGCATATCACCCTTGATGGCGAACAGCTGCAGTTGCCTGATGACACGTCGATGATGAACGCGTTGGCGGCATTGAGCGACAGGGCACATGCCCAACATCGCATCGTGACGTCGTTGACCATCGGAGGAAAAACGATCAGCGACCGCGATCTCACCCCGCCGTTCCTCAATCAACAGGCCAGGGATGTGGGAGCGATGCAGGCCGTCTCCCAGTCGCTGCACACCATCATCATTGAGGCGAAGCACGCCATCGAACGATTTGCCGCAGAGCTCCGAACCGATGGGCAGGTGCTGCTTGCTCCCTTGCGTTCAGGAACCGCGCAGGTCGGAACCATCGATGCCTGGCTCGGACGGCTGGCCGATTACACCGAAATGTTGGAAGCCGGACATGCCCAGGGTGTCGAAGGGCTGTCATCAGCCGCGTTACTACCCTGGATCCAGGAACTGTTGGGTGCGCGAACCACGGCCGACGCGATCCGTGTCGCGGATCTTCTCGAATACGAATTATTACCCCGGCTCGCCGACGCCGGCCTAGCTGCTTAGTGTTCATTGTTATTCGATAGGGCACACCGGCTGGCGCTGCTCCTCATTGCAGGCATTTTCTGCACTTTCTGAACCGCTTAAGTCTTCCTGACAGCCTACCGATAAAGGGCACAGCAACACGGTAATCAGACGCAGCGGGGATGTGGCCACATCTCCACCAGACCTGATTACCACCTCGTCGGCACGGACGCTGGCGACTCCGAGAGTAGCGCAGAATCTTCAGGAGGAAGTACGTCATGGCATTAGTAGTCAATACCAACGTTGCGTCCCTGGCAGCTCAGCGAAACCTGGCGGTCAACCAGGCTCAATTGGGCCGTTCAGTCGAGCGGTTGTCATCTGGTTTGCGGATCACCCGTGCGGCCGATGACGCGGCCGGTTTGGGCGTGTCCGAAACCTTGCGGGCGCAAATTCGCAGTATCAATCAGGCCAATCGAAACGCCGGTGACGGCATCAGCTTGACGCAGGTCGCCGACGGTGCGGCGGCGACGATCGGCAGCTTGTTGTCTCGTATGCGTGAGTTGGCGACTCAGTCGGCCAGCGGAACGTTGGGAACGACCGAGCGTTCCTACCTGGACCAGGAATTTGTGGCATTGCGTTCGGAAATCGACCGGATTTCCACGACCACGGAATATAACGGTCAGCCGCTTCTGAGCGGAAGCAGCAACACGTTTGAGGTCTTTATCGGCTTCAAGAGTGGATCGGGCAATTCGTTGAACGTGGCCTTGGATGACCTCGACGTGGCGGCGGTCGGTTTGACCGGCGCAAGCGTGTCGACGGCGACGGCCGCGCAGACGATGCTGGCGAAAATCGACAGCGCGATCAGCGCAGTCGCAACCGCCCGCGCGAATTACGGTTCCATCCAGAGCCGGTTCGAAGTCGCGATCCAGAATCTGACGGTCACGGCCGAAAACTTCACCGCGGCCGAATCGCGGATTCGAGATGCGGACATTGCCCAGGAGACATCTGTGTTCACGAAGAACCAGATCCTCACCCAATCCGGCATCGCGATTTTGGCACAAGCCAATTCGCTGCCACAGCAAGCGTTGGCGCTGCTGCGAGGATAAGGCATCATCCGGCGGGTAGCTCTCCCGTGAGGGAGGGCTACCCACGGACTGATCCTAGGAGGGTACCATGGTCCACGAGGTTTCGAATTATAAAGACCTCCCCGCAGCCGGCATCCAAGGAAGTCATACCGGGGCGCCACCTTCTGTCGAGAAGAAGGCCGAGGCGCCGGCGCCTGAACCTCAGGAAACATCCCGCGAGGCGAAAGCAAAGGACTTGGACCAGGCTCTATCACGGGTTCGTGAAGTGTTTCAAAAAGCGGATTCCAGACTGGAGTTCACCGTGGATCCGGATCTGGATCGAGTGGTTGTCAAGGTGATGGACGGCGATTCCGGCACCATCATCCGCCAAATTCCGCAGCAGGAAGTGATCGACCTCGCGAAGAGGCTGGAAACGCCCACCGGGCTGCTCCTGCACCACAAGGTGTAACCTGCTTCGCGACATGAAAGGGATGTCATGGCGATTAGCTTCGGCGGGTTAGGCAATGGCGTGGACTTTGGCCAGGTCGTCACTGAGTTGGCTAAAGTCCAACGCGTGCCCATCGACGCGTTGAACGCGAAGAAGAAAAACCTGCAGACGAAACTGACGGATTACGGTTCACTCGGCAACAAACTGCTTGCGCTCCAGAGCGCGGCCAATGCCCTTCGCCTCCCGAACAGCTTTGACCGGACGACCACCACGGTCAGCGACGAGACCAAATTGACCGCTCAAGCCGGCGTCGGCGCGGCCACCGGCAGTTACACGGTCCAAGTTACTCAATTAGCCAAAGCGCATCAGATTACCAACAACGCTGCCAAAGCGGTCGCAGCCACGACGACTCCGATCGTCTCCGGCGGCCCTGGCACCTTTACTTTCCAAGTTGGAACCGGCGCGCCTCAAACCGTGACGCTTAACGACGGCGCCACACTCGACGACCTTCGTTCCGCCATCAACGATCTGGGAGCCGGTGTGACCGCCTCCGTGATCAACACCGGAACCGTGTCCAGCCCGGCATATCGCTTGACCCTCACCGCCACCGCAACGGGTGCTGCCAATGCCGTGACGGTCGTCACGGACACCACAAGTCTAGATTTTACCAACACGAGCGGGACCGGAGGCCGCAGCACGCTACAAGCCGGGCAGAACGCTATTGTCGTGATCGGGGAACCGGATCAGACGACGATTTCAATCGAACGTGAAAGCAATGTGATCAGCGACGCCATTCCGGATGTCACCCTCACCCTGAAATCCAAGACCGTCACCACACCCGCACCGGAGCCGGTCACAGTCAATATCACCACCGACCCCGACAGCGTCAAAACCAATATCAAGGCTCTGGCGACCGCCTACAACGATATCGTGAAGTTCGTCAATGAGCGGACGACGTACGATATTTCGACGAAGACCGGTGGAATTTTTTTCAATGAGAGTACGGCGAAAAGCGTGTTGAGCCAGTTGCGCACCGCACTCTCCGGAGAGGTCGGCGGATTGGCCACCTATAAGAGCGTGGGGGCGGTCGGGTTCAAAACGGAGCGTGATGGCACCATCACGATCGACGATGCCAAATTGGACGCGGCATTGGCGAGCAACTACAGCGCAACGAAGGCGTTGTTTGTGACGCAACCGACGTCAAGCGGCATCGCGGACCGTGTCGTCAAGGCTGTCGATTTTCTCGATGCCGTCGATACCGGTGCGTTTACCGTCAGGAAGGCGGCTATCACCAACCAGATCGGCAAACTCACCGACGAAATCGGGCGCAAGGAAGACATCGCGTCGCAATATGAAGAGCGGCTGCGGCTTCAATTCGCATCGCTTGATTCATTGCTGCAAAAGCTCCAAAGCCAAACCAGCGCTCTCAGGGCGTTACAATAACCAGATAAGGTCACCATGATTGCCACCGCCGCTAACGCCTATCAACAGACGCAAGTCATGACAGCCAGCCGGGTGCAACTGATCGTGCTGCTCTACGATTCCGCCATTCAATCGATGGAGCTTGCCCGGGAGGCCATTCTCACCAACAACTACAAGGATAAGGCCCGATTCCTCGACCGCAGCATGGCCATCGTTGGAGAGTTATCCAGCGTCCTGGATTTCGAGCGGGGCGGGGAGATTGCCGTGTCCCTGCACCGGTTGTACGACTACATGGTTCAGCAGTGTATCCAGGCCAATCTCCGGCATAACGGAAAACACCTGGACGGACCGATTCGCTGTCTGACGACCCTGCGGGAAGGATGGCAGGTCGTGGCAAGGCAAGAAGCGGTGGCGCATGTCGGCGCCTAGCCTCTCCGATATCAATCCCCCCCACGATCGTCTCTCCATTGAACGGCTCACTATTCAAGCTCTGGACGCCGCCAGGGCCGGCGACTGGGATCAAGTCGACGCCTGCTATAGCGCGCGCGCGATCAGCCTGGCCCTTTGCCCGCCAGACCGTACATTCGCGCAACAGCTTCTGACCATGGATGAAGACGTTCGCAAGGCCATCCTGCTCGCTCAAGCGGGAATCTCCGGTTTATTGGCCGAAGCCGCCCAAGTGAAACGACACCTGCGCCAATTACGTGAAAGTAGCGGACAACTCGCCTCCGACAGTGTAACGATACATCGTGAAGCCTGAGGGTCGCGCGGCCAGAGAACCTGACTCCCCCGTACTCTTTTCCGCTAGAGAGGTTTGGTATGAGGCCTTCACCTGACCGGCCGCTTCAACGCCCGCACAACGACATCAAGAATGAGGAGCGGCGTGAATGGCTCCGCATCGACGATCGCTTGTTGCTGGAATACCGACGAGCCGACGAACCTGTCGAAGCCATGAACCGGTACTTGCCGCCGGCGACAGAAGACACCATCGCCACGGCGGTGTCGAAGCCGACCATTGATTTACTGGTTCGGGCGGGAGAGACGTTTGCGAGCTCTCCGCTCCTGCCATGGGTTTCGAAAATCGACTGGATGCTGGAGACGATTCTCAAGTCGTTGGTAAAGAGTCACCCGGGCAGCGTGGCCATCGCGCGACTGACCGATGTGGATATCAGCGCGGGCGGGTTGGGATTCGACACACCCCGTGAATTTCAGGCAGAGGATCTTCTCGTACTGAAGGTCATCCTGCCGCCGTTCAGCATGATCGAAACCACGGCCAAGATCATCCGCGTGACGCCGCTCGAACACGGCTCGCCAGGATTCCATCTCGCCACCCAGTTTGTCGAATTGGGCGGGGACGAACAGGAACTAATTATCCGGCATATCCTTCAGGTTCAAGCCGAGCGGCTACGGACGAGGAAAGCTTCGCATAGCCACCTGTAATTCGTGGTGTGTCAGAGTAGGGGCGGCGACCGGCTATGCAGCCCGCTCCGGTGAGGGGACAGATTCGGCAGGTATCGGCGAGGGTCGGTTGAGTTCAATCAAGAGCGCATCTGCCGCGCCGTTCAGCGCGACGGATGCAGGCGCGGTGGGCTCGAATTCCACCACGGGCAGATAACTGCGAACTGCGCGGGTCATAGCCGGATCGTCGGGAATCTCGCCCAGCATCGTCAAGTCTCCCCCGACATATTCCTTCAATAGCTTTTTCAACTGCAGCACATTCACGCGCGATTTGCCGGAGACGCGATTCACGATGAGGTGGGGCTGAAACCCTTGCAAGGTCCGGCTGGCTGTTTCCCTGGCATTCGGATCCGTCTCGCCCACGGCCTGGATGACTTCGTCGATGCTGGCGAAATCGCGATCCGAGAGCGCCTCGCTCACGGCGTCCCTGGACAAGAATCCCGATAACACACGCCGAATCGCGGCCAATTTGATGAATCGGTACAGATCGAGGACCGATGTCGGATCCGGCGTCGCCACCGTCAGGTACCGGTCAGCCATGAGGAAGAAATCCAGCGCATGGTAACTGGTGCCGGCGCCGATATCGACAAGGATAACGTCAGCCTGCAGCTGGGAAAAGTGGCGAATCAGGCGCTTTTTCTTGGCATAGGGCAGATTGGCGGTCGCCAGCGTATCCCCGGTGCCGGGCAGGAGCTGCAGGAAGGGGTGGGCCGAGATCGGCTGAAGAACCTCTTCCAGCCGTTCCACCCGCCGCTCGACGAAATCGGTCAGGGTGCGAGGAGGATTCAGCAGGCCAAACAGGATGTGGGCATCGGCGCCACCCACATCGAGATCGGCCAGCACCACGCGCTGGCCCCGTTTGGCCAATAACATGGCCAGATTGGCGGCAATGACACTTTTTCCAACACCGCCTTTGCCTGATCCTATCGAAACGATCGTAGCCATCCGGATCTCTCTCAGTCTGATGTGCGATTGCGATGTCTGCGCTAGCCCGGCTTATTCATGCGGTTTCAGGCCAGAAACCTGAGCGGAACGAGCCCTCTTGGGAGAACCGTACCGGTCGGCTCGCAACCTGTCCCTTATTAAACCCCATCGTTCAAGAACCGGCAACTAAAGTTTGAGATGGCGCCCACCGATACCATATCCGTTATGAACAACGCTCTTACGCCCACAACCAACGTCAGCCTCGACAGTGTATCGGCGTCGGAAGGCGAGATTCTCACCGTGTCGGAAGTTGCACGGTTCCTGCGCGTGCCGAAATCCACGGTGTATAAACTCGCGCGTCTGGGAGAATTGCCTGCCTCCAAAATCGGAAAGCACTGGCGGTTCCTCCGACGCGACATTCACGAATGGATACACAGCCGGACCCAGCACCACTGATCTCTCCGCGAAGAGACCGCCATGCAGGGCCCGACAACACGTGAGCGGTGCGGACTCCCAGGGGTGTCCGCTGTTTGAGCTCATCTCTAGCGGTTCACATGAGGTACGCGATGGCCGAGACAAACACGGTGAGAAAAACGGAGCTGCCCGCGCCAAAGCTGAACCCGGACACATTCAAGCAGCTCCGGGATCTCATCTATGAGATGACCGGCATTCATTTTCAGGATAACAAGACGTACCTGCTCGAAAGCCGGTTGCTCCCTCGTTTGAAGGCGTGCCGCTGTCAGACATTCGAAAACTATCTCAACTTTTTGCGCTTCGATGCCTACCGGGACCGGGAAATCACCGAGCTGTACACAGTCATCACCACGAATGAAACCTACTTTTTTCGCGATGAAGCTCAGCTCGACACGTTTATGAAAGTGATGATTCCGGAAGTCATGAAAACAAACGCCCAGACAAAACAACTTCGCATCTGGAGCGCCGCCTGCTCGACCGGTGACGAACCGTACACCCTTGCGCTGCTGCTTCGCGACTATCCTCCGCTTGCCGGCTGGACCATCGATATCCTGGCGACCGACATCAGTGAGAATGTCCTGAACATCGCACGGACAGCCACCTATTCATCCCATTCGTTGCGGAAGGTTCCTCCGGCGATGCTCGCGCGTTATTTCACCGGAAAAAAGGAAGAACAGACGTTGGCGCAGCCGGTGAAGGACATGGTGCGGTTCATGAATGTCAATCTGTACGACCGTCCCAGGCTGAAACTGATCCGCGGGATCGATATCATTTTTTGCCGCAACTGCCTCATCTATTTCGACGAGAAAGCCAAGGCGCAGATCGTATCGGACCTGCGCGATGCCCTCCGGCCGAAGGGCTACCTGATGATCGGATTTTCCGAGACCCTGCTCGACAAGGCAGGGCATTTCAAAACCATTCATGCGGGCCGTTCAGTTATTCATGAGAAACAGTAAGGAGGACCCATGCCGGCTGATCCAAATATGAAGATTCTCGTTGTTGACGACATGTCCACCATGCGGCGGATCGTCAAGAACATTTTGAAGCAACTCGGCTTCAACAATCTAGAAGAGGCGGAAAACGGCCAGGAAGCATTGACCAAACTGAAAGCGGATACCTATGGCTTCGTCGTCTCCGACTGGAACATGCCGGTCATGATGGGCATCGACATGCTGCGCGCGATCCGCGCGGATGAAAGCTTGAAAAAAATTCCGGTTCTGATGGTCACGGCCGAAGCCCAGAAGGAAAATCTTATGGAAGCCGTGCAGGCCGGCGTTAGCAACTATGTCGTCAAGCCGTTCACCGCAGAGACGATGCAGGACAAAATCAACAAGATTTTCAAGTAATCGACTCTTAACCGGTGGGGGGGATAATGGCACAACCACGCGCGGCGGCAAAAACACAACACCCGGTCGATGAAGATGAGACGACTGAGAAGGCGCCGGATACCAAGCTGTATGAAGAACTCGGCGAATTGGCCCGCTTCATCGATACGACGATGAAGACGCTGTCCGAATTCAGCGCGCCGGTCAGTACCTCTACCGAACAGCTGCCGCAAGCGTTAACCCACCTCACGAATCTCAAGACGATGACCGAGCAGGGGACCCATCGAGTCCTGCTGGAAGTCGAAGCCATTCAGGACAACCACCTGAAGCTCAGCGGCATGATCAAGGACCTCACGATTGCCTTGCAGAAAATTCAGGCGGCGCCCGCGCTGCTGCAGCAGATGCAAGCGATCGGCAGTTCCATCGGCGCCGACGACAAACGGCTGCTCGATATCATGACGGCATTGTCATTTCAGGACCTGGTGGCGCAGAGCGTGAACAAGCTCGTCACCATCCTGCAAGAAGTCGAACACAAATTGTTGCAGCTCGTGGTGGTCTTCGGCCCCTATCAAAAGCAGGCCGCGAAGAATGAGCAGGACAAGGCCAGCCAAATGCTGAAGCAGTTGGAAGCGACCAAGAATACATCCATGAATCAGGATCTGGCCGACGAAATCCTGAAGCAATTCGGTTTTAACTGAGGTGGGTTATGAGCGATGAAATGCAGGAAATACTCAACGATTTTCTGACTGAATCCAACGAGATGTTGGAAGTGCTGGATCAGCGGTTCGTGACGTTGGAGTCCGATCCCAACAACACCGATCTCTTGAATGAGATCTTCCGCGCGATGCACAGCATGAAAGGATCCGCCGGTTTTCTCGGCTTCAACCATCTCGTGGATGTAGCCCATCGCGGCGAAAATATCCTGAATAAATTGCGCCAGGCCGAAATGGCCGTCAATCCGGCCATCATCAGCGTCATTCTCGAAACCATCGACGTCATTAAGGCGATCATGGCCGACATCCGGGAATCAGGCACGGACAATCATGTTCCCACGGCGGCGATTGCGGCCAAACTGGACGAGATTCTCAACGGAACCGCCGCCGCCTCGGCGCCGATAGCCGCGCATGCGGCCGCCCCCGCGCCCCCGAAGGTCGAAGCCGCGGCGCCGACGCCACCTCCGGCCGCCCCGGTCGTGTCGCTGCCGACGCTGGGCGAAATTCTGGTCAACGACGGCCTGGCCTCCAAAGAACAGGTCCTCGATGCGCTCACGGCGCAGCAACATCAGCCGGAACCCAAGACGCCGCTGGGCGAAATTCTGCTCCAGGCGAAAGCCATTACCGAGCGCGCGCTCGACCAGGCGCTGCACAAACAAGAAAAACAACCGAAACCGGTGGAGGAAGATGCCACCATTCGCGTCGAAACCAAACGTCTCGACAGCGTGATGAATCTGGTCGGCGAGCTGGTCCTCGGACGCAATCGTCTCATCAAGATCGGCACTCAATTGGAGCAGCAGCACGAGTCCGATCCCCAGGTACGGGTGTTGAGCGAAACCCTCGCGCAACTCAACCTGGTGACGACCGACCTGCAATTGGCCGTGATGAAGACCCGCATGCTCCCGATCAAAAAGGTGTTTGCCAAGTTGCCCCGCATGGTGCGGGACCTTTCACAAAAGCTCAACAAACAGGTCCATCTGGAGATGCGCGGAGAAGAAACGGAGCTTGATAAATCCGTCGCCGACGAAATCGGCGATCCGTTGGTGCACCTCGTGCGCAATGCGATCGACCACGGGATCGAAACACCCGCCGAACGCCAGGCGAAAGGAAAAGCCGGGGAGGGCCAGCTGACTATTGCTGCGAGCCAGGAAGGCAACAGTATCGTCATTCGAATCAACGACGACGGGCGCGGGATTCAGGTCGAAAAGATCAAGGAAAAAGCCCTGGCGAAAGGGCTGATCAGCGAAGCCGAACTCGCGACCATGGAGCATCGTGAAATTTTGAATCTGATTTTCCTGCCGGGATTCAGCACTGCCGAAAAGGTGACGGACGTATCCGGCCGCGGCGTCGGCATGGATGTGGTTCGCACAAACATTCGGAAAATCAACGGCAGCGTGGATCTGGAATCCGAGCCCGGCAAGGGCAGCCAGATCATCATCAAACTGCCGCTGACGATCGCGATTATTCAGGCCTTGATGGTGGAAGTCGAGCGTTCGATTTTTGCGATTCCCTTGAGCACCGTCATCGAAGCCGTTCGAATCTCGCGCTCCGAGATCAAGACGATCAACGGGCGCGAAGTGCTGCATCTGCGCGATCGCGTGTTGCCGCTCATTCGTCTCGCGCAGGAGTTTGATATCCCAACGGACTCCAACCGCGAGCGGTTTTATGTGGTCGTCGCGGCATTGGGAGACCGCAGGGTCGGAGTGGTCGTCGATGAGCTTCGATCCCAGGAAGAAGTCGTCATCAAGTCGATCTGGGATTATCTCGAAACCGTCAAAGGCGTGTCAGGCGCCACGATCACCGGCGAGGGCAAAGTGGTTCTCATTCTGGATACGTCGGAGTTGGTTCAAAATGCCCAAGCTTGGCATACCCCGGGCATCGCCGCCTGACACAAGAGGCGCAGGCCACGGTCTGAAAACAGGAAACAGGTGTTCAAGCAGAGTCGGTGAACAGGGCCGCGCGAGATCGGAGGAAGTATGTCCACACTGATCAATGAAATCGATGCCAGGACCAGGCTGGCCGGCGCAAATCAAATGGAGTTGCTGCTGTTCAAGCTCGGGACGAACGAAATTTTCGGCATCAATGTCTTCAAAGTGCGTGAGGTGATGAAGCTGCCGGAGCTCACCCAGATTCCGGAAGCCGATAGCCGCATTGTCGGCATGGCGAATATCCGGGGAATCATGGTCCCCGTCGTAGGCCTTAAACGGAGTTTAGGCCTCGGCATGGAAAATGAGGGGCAGATCAACGGGGCGCCTGTGGCGAACCCGTATCTGATCGTTTCCGAATACAACGGCAGTTTGCAGGGCTTCCTCGTGGCTGGCGTGGATCGCATCATTCGCTTTTCCTGGTCTGCCATTAAGACGCCTCCCGCGATTGTCCGGGAAAACAACAAAGGGGCCGTCACCGCCGTCACGATGCTGGAAGACGGCCGCATGGTGCTGATTCTCGACGTGGAAAAAGTCCTGAACGATATCTGTCCCCGTACGGACGACGATGTGTTCGCGGGTATGACGATCGCGCCGGAACTGCGATCGAAATGCGTTTTGTTCGCTGACGATTCGTCCGTGGCCCGGATGCAGATTCGCAAAGCCTTGGACCGCCTCTCCATGTCGTATGTGATGGCCACGACCGGCGGGGAGGCCTGGCAAAAGCTGCAGGCGTTGGCGGATCAGGCCACGTCTGAGGGGAAAGAACGAGTGGATCAGATCCAGTGCATTCTCAGCGACATCGAGATGCCCGAGATGGACGGATTCACGCTGACCAAACACATTCGGGCCGACCCGAGGCTGGCGCACCTGCCGGTCATGCTGCACTCCTCCCTGACCGGAGCCTGCAATATGGAAAAGGGACGGGCAGTCGGCGCGACGGACTACATTACGAAGTTTGACGCGAAGATGTTGGGCGAGAAACTGGCGCTGTATATTCAGAATCCGAACCTGCAGGTGAAAAAAGCCGCCTGAGTCCAGGCCGCACACACCGTCTATCCGGGAGGGCTGATTCAAGCTTTTTTCCCGGACAGCCGATGTATCGATAAAGATCCTATGGCACTACCAGTCACACAGCCGCAGAGCGCCTCGAACCAGGTTCGCGTCCTGGTCGTCGACGATTCCGCCTTCATGCGGAAAAGCCTCACCACGATGTTGGAAGAGGGAAAACAGATTCAGGTGGTGGGGGTGGCGCGCAACGGCGAGGAAGCTGTCCAGCAGGTTCAACAGTTAAAGCCCGACGTGGTCACGATGGATGTGGAAATGCCGGGGATGACGGGGCTGCAGGCACTTCAGCAGATCATGACCAAGAATCCCGTTCCGGTCATCATGGTGAGTTCGGTGACGGTCGAAGGTGCGCAAGAGACGTTGCAGGCCTTGGAATGGGGAGCGGTCGATTTCATCCCCAAACAATTGGACGGCGTGGCCTCGCGGATCGCAGACATTCAGAAATTGCTGGTGCCCAAGGTTCTTGCCGCCAGATATGCGGGCAGCAAACTGAAGAGACTGAGCGTCTCCGGAGCGCCGAAAACCAGCGTGCCTGTGGCCAAGGCGTTGAGCAGTCGATCAGTCTCCGTGACGCGCGGCACCAAACTGATTGCGATCGGATGTTCCACGGGTGGCCCCCAAGCCTTGTTTGAAATTGTCCCGACCATCCCTGCCGACTGCCCGGCTGGCATCGTCATCGTACAACACATGCCGAGTTCGTTTACCAGACCATTCGCCGAACGCTTGAACAATCTCTGCGCCCTGGAGGTGCGGGAGGCGGTTGACGGCGATGAAGTGAAAGCGGGGCGAGTGTTGGTGGCGCCGGGCGGAATGCAGTTTCGCATCGTGAAGAAAACCATCACCACATCGGTGGTCAAATTGTCGCCCAACTATGAAAAACATCCCCATGCCCCGTCCGTCGACATCATGCTGCAATCCGTCGCCGCATTGTTTGGGGAACGGAGCATCGGAGTGATTTTGACCGGGATGGGGCATGACGGACTGGAGGGGATGAAAGCCATCAAGGCAGCAGGGGGTCGAACCGTGGCGCAGGACGAAGCATCGAGTGTCGTGTACGGCATGCCGAAAGCCGTCGTCGAAGCAGGCTGTGCGGAGAAAGTGGTGTCGCTCTCAAAAGTCATCGGCGAGCTCATGAATATGGTGTGAGAAGCATTGTCAATTTAACCGTTCACACAGGGAGAGGTAGGAGGAGTTATGGGGAGCATGATGAAGCATATGTCGATCGGGCCGAAGTTTATTCTATCAATCTCTCTGGTTGCCTTACTCGTCATCTCAATCGGCCTCGGGGTGCTGTATCAGCACGAAGAAGCGAAGATGGATACGATGCTGACCGGACGTGCCAATGTCATTTCCACGCAGATCATGATCAGCCGCGCCTACATCACCCAGAATTATGTGGCCAAGATCAAGAAATCCAAGGCCGGGAATGACATCCAGGTCGTGAAAGACCACACGGGTGTCGCCGATGCGATTCCGTTCCCCGCAACGGCCGTTCGTGAAATGGGCGAGGAGGCCAATCGCACCGGATTGTATAGCGTTCGGCTCATCAGCCAGAACCCCATGAACCCATCCAATACACCGAAAGACAACTTTGAAAATGAAGCGATCAGGGCGATCATGGGCGGAGCGGAATCTTATGCGCGTCGAGACGAAGTGAACGGCGTGCCCACGTTCCGCCGGGCCACCGTGGATAAGGCCTCCTCGACTGCCTGTCTGACCTGCCACACCAATAACCAGGTCGGCGATGTGCTGGGCATGTTGACCTTATCAGTGCCGATGACCGAGGCCATTGCACTCTCGAATCGCTCCATGTGGAACACGGGCGGCTTGATGGGCGCCATCGTCACGATCATTCTTGTCGTGACCTATCTGCTGCTGCGCAACATTGTCCTGCAGCCGATGGCCAAGATGAGCGAGATTTCCCGCGACATCGCCAAGGGCGAAGGCGACCTCACCAAGCGCGTGCCGGCCGATGGCCATGACGAAATCGCCCAGATGGGCCAATACTTCAACGAATTCATCGAGAAGTTGCAGCACATGATCAAGAAGGTGGCACACGTGACGGATAAGGTCGCGTCCGCCTCCGTCGAGCTGTCGGCCACCGCCGAGGAAATCTCGAAGGGGACCGATACGCTGACGTCCCGTGCGTCACAGACTGCCGCCGCCGTGGAAGAGATGAATGCCACCGTCGGACAGGTCGCGCAGAATTCCGGCAAAGCGGCCGGCCTGGCGCAAGATACGGTCAAAACTGCGCAAGAGGGCGGAACCGTGGTCTCGAGCACCATCTCCGGGATGCAACAGTTGTCCGAGGCGGTATCGAACTCGGCGACCATCATCTCCGATCTCGGCAAGTCGTCCGATCAGATCGGCGAAATCGTCCGGACGATCGAAGATATCGCCGACCAGACCAATTTGCTGGCCTTGAACGCCGCGATCGAAGCGGCTCGAGCCGGCGAACAGGGCCGGGGGTTTGCCGTCGTGGCCGATGAAGTCCGGAAGCTCGCCGAGCGGACGACCAAAGCCACGAAAGAAATCGGGGATATGATCCGCCAAATCCAACAGGATACGCGCGGAGCCGTTGATTCGATGCAGCAGGGCACGCAGAAAGTCACGGCAGGTGTGGACCTGGTCAACAAGACCGGTGAAGCCCTCTCCCAGATCGTGCGAATGGTTTCGGAAAGCGCCGATATGATCCGGCAGATTGCGGTGGCCTCCGAAGAACAATCGGTTGCGACACAACAGATTGCCAGCGATATCGAAAACGTGGCGAAGGTGACGAAAGAGTCTTCGTCCGGTGCGCATGAGTCGGCGAAGGCCAGTCAGGACCTGAGCCAGTTGGCGGTCGAATTGCAGGGAATCGTGGGCGGGTTCAAGATCTAAACAGCCCGCAGGTTAGCGTGTGATCGAACGGAGTGGGCGGGTAGGAGCACCTGTGTCTTTACTCAAAGATCTCTCTATTACAGGTAGACTGTACCTATTGATAGGTATATTCACGGCCGGATACCTTGGCTTTGGGGCACTCGCTTATACGACATTGAGCGACCTCAAAGTCAACGGCCCTCTCTATGGAGAGATCGTACAGAGCAAAGATTTGCTGGCCGATATTCTGCCCCCTCCATTGTACGTCAGGAGTACGCTATTGACTGTGTATCAGATGGCCGAGGAGAGAGACCCTGCGAGCCTGAAACGATTGATCCTTCAGTTCGCGGAACAACGCACAGAATTCGAGTCGCGCGTCTCCTACTGGAAAACCGCGCTTCCCGATGGCGCACTCCGCGACGGTCTTCTCAATCGTGCGGTACCGACAGGTCAAACATTCCTGAACGCGATCGACACACAATTCATCCCCTCGCTTTCCGCCGGTGATCGAACGAAAGCCCGAAGCATCGTCGATTCCACTTTGACGCCCTTGTTTCAGGCGCATCAATCGGCGGTCGAAGATGTCGTGCGGGCTTCGACCGCCGGCGCGCGCGAACTCGAAACGCGCGCGGCGACCGTGATCGCAGACCGGACTCGCAGTCTGATGCTGCTTGCATGCGGAACGTTGGCGCTTGCGGTGACTGCCGGTCTACTCCTTCGCTCGTTGTTGCACAAATCGCTCACTCGGATGATCAGCGTTTGCAAAGATTTAGCTGAGGGTAAGGGCGACCTCACCGTACGCCTGCCGGTACACGGGTCGGACGAACTCGCACAGCTGGGAGGCTTTCTCAACGAATTCATCGAGAAGTTGCAGCACATGATCAAGAAGGTGGCACACGTGACGGATAAGGTCGCGTCCGCCTCCGTCGAGCTGTCGGCCACCGCCGAGGAGATCTCGAAGGGGACCGTTACGTTGACGTCCCATGCGTCACAGACTGCCGCCGCCGTGGAAGAGATGAATGCCACGGTCGGACAGGTCGCGCAGAATTCCGGCAAAGCGGCCGGCCTGGCGCAAGATACGGTCAGAATCGCGCAAGAAGGCGGGACCGTGGTCTCGAGCACCATCTCCGGGATGCAACAGTTGTCCGAGGCGGTATCGAACTCGGCGACCATCATCTCCGATCTCGGCAAGTCGTCCGATCAGATCGGCGAAATCGTCCGGACGATCGAAGATATCGCTGATCAGACCAATTTGCTGGCCTTGAACGCCGCGATCGAAGCGGCTCGAGCCGGCGAACAGGGCCGGGGGTTTGCCGTCGTGGCCGATGAAGTCCGGAAGCTCGCCGAGCGGACGACCAAAGCCACGAAGGAAAGCGGGGATATGATCCGCCAGATCCAGCAGGATACGCGCGGAGCCGTCGATTCGATGCAGCAGGGCACGCAGAAAGTCACGGCAGGTGTGGACCTGGTCAACAAGACCGGTGAAGCCCTCTCCCAAATCGTGCGAATGGTTTCGGAAAGCGCCGATATGATCCGGCAGATTGCGGTGGCCTCCGAAGAACAATCGGTTGCGACACAACAGATCGCCAGTGACATCGAAAACGTGGCGAAGGTGACGAAAGAGTCTTCGTCCGGCGCGCATGGGTCGGCGAAGGCCAGTCAGGACCTGAGCCAGTTGGCGGTCGAATTGCAGGGAATCGTGGGTGGGTTCAAGATCTAAGCAGCCAATTACGAGAAGGAGCCCGGCATGAGTGCGACTGAACAACAGGTGCAATCTCACATCCAGGTGACCGCAGAACATTCTGCGGACCGTCTGCTCGAGAAGTCCGCCGATGATCTGCTGCAGTTTGTGATTTGTCTGATCGGCAGCGAAGAGTTCGCGGTGGATGTCCTGAGCGTGCAGGAGATCAACCGGATCGTGGAAGTGACGCGAGTGCCCAAGACGCCGCCCTACGTGGAAGGAGTCATTAATTTGAGGGGCCGCATCATTCCCGTCCTGGATCTTCGCAAACTCTTCGGCCTCACCGGAGCGCAACAGACCAGCCAGACCAGAATCGTGGTCGTGTCGGTGCAGGCGCGTTTGGTCGGGTTGATCGTGGATTCGGTGGAAGAGGTCTTGCGTGTCCCAAAAAGCGCCATTGAACCGCCGCCCTCGGTGGGAACCATGGCCGGGGCGGAGTTCACCCAGGGAGTAGGCCGGATCGACGACCGGCTTCTGATTCTGGTGGATCTGAGCCGGTTACTGCTGGCCCGGGAAGCTGCTTAAACAGGTGGGATAGGGCTGGAAAGGCCCGCCTTCTCTGAGGGGATTGGGAAGACGCGAGTCAGGGCTGGTGAGGTCCGGAAGAATCGGGTAGGGAGGGGCCTCGGCGATTTCGTGCGTCGAGCACCTGTTCCAGCAACTGAATCGACTCTGCCAGAACATCTGACGCGCAGTTTAGGGTGACATGGAATTGTTGCATGGCTTCCGGCCAACGGCCTTCCTTCTGCAAGACCTGAAATTTTCGATGTTGCTCATCGAGGATGGCTTGTTTGGCATCGAGCATCAAGCTATCGGCAGGACCCACAAGAGCACCTCCATGGAAAACGTGTGTGATTCGGTTGCACGCTATCAAAGCGCTTCCCGTGGGCGCAAGCCCACCATTCTGGGGAGGTGCCGGACGTCACCGTGCGACGAGGCCGTGAGGTACTGACCCGTGGATATCGCCACAATCTTGGGCATTGTCGTAGCCCTCGGCTCGATCATCGGCGGACAGGCGCTCGAAGGCGGACATCTCAGCTCCATTCTTCAGTTGACGGCCTTCATTATCGTTGCAGGCGGAACCCTTGGCGCCTGCTGTGTGCAGAATCCGCTGTCTGTCGTCATCAAGGCGCTGACCGGTGTCACCCTCGTGATTACCAACCCTCCGCACGATGTGAAGGGCACGATCACGCAAATCCTTGATCTCGCGAACGTGGCGCGCAAACAGGGTTTACTCGCGCTAGAAGGCAAACTCAAAGATCTCCACGACCCGTTCTTCAAAAAAGGGATCCAGCTCATCGTCGACGGCACCGATCCCAAACTGCTCCAGGAAATCCTGGAAATCGAAGTCGAGCATCATGAAGAAGAAGGCGTCCATGCCGCAAAGGTCTGGGAAGCCGCCGGCGGATATGCGCCGACCGTCGGTATTTTGGGCGCCGTGCTCGGGTTGATCCACGTCATGGAAAACCTCGCCGATCCGTCGAAACTCGGTGGCGGCATCGCGGTGGCGTTCGTGGCCACCGTCTATGGGGTCGGACTCGCCAACCTGTTCTTTCTTCCCATCGCCAATAAGATGAAGTTCAAACTCAAGGAAGAAGCCGGCCTGCGCACGATGGTGATCATGGGCCTGGTCGGTCTGGCTCAGGGCGAAAACCCGCGACTCCTGCAAGAGAAACTTGAAAGTTTTCTCCCTCCGCACGAACGCACCAAGGACGACAAAAAGTGACGCGTCATTCTCCAGTCGTCGTCGGAAATTCAATTTGTGCCGAACGGCCGCACAGCTCACCCATAACCCGCAAGGGTTGACGCCATGGCGAAGAAAAAACACGAAGAACATGAAAACCACGAACGCTGGCTGGTGTCGTATGCGGACTTCATCACGCTGCTGTTCGCCTTCTTTGTCGTGATGTATTCGGTGTCGTCTGTCAATGAAGGCAAATATCGAACGGTCAGTGATTCCATCAAAGCAGCATTGAATCCGGTCAATAGCACGCCTTCCAGCCGGCTGCCCTTCGCCGTCGGCGACTCCAAGCCCAAGATGATCAATACCGACATGTCGAGCCCCAACGACCCTGTCATCCGGCGCATGAAGGAAGTCATCAAGAAGATTCATCCCTCGCTTGCGCTGGAAATGCCGGACATCAAAATCATAGAAACCGGAAACGGCACCATCATGATATCCCTCCCGGAATCCATTCTGTTCGGCAGCGGGGAAGCGCGCGTTCGCCCCGAAGCGCTGCCGTTCCTGAAGTCCCTGGCCCAGATCCTGATAGAAATGGATCGCCATGTCCGCGTGTTGGGCCATACGGACAATGTGCCGATCCGGACGGCTCAGTTTCCTTCCAACTGGGAACTCTCAGCCGTGCGCGCTGTCATGGTGGTCAGGATTTTCTCCGAACTGAATGAAGTCCCGGTCACACATCTTTCCGCCACAGGCTTTGCCGACTCGAAACCCATTGCGACGAACGACACGCCTGAAGGTCGGACGAAAAATAGACGGGTGGAGATCATTGTGCTGGAGAAGAATCTGACGGAGGAAACGCTCGATTCGCTATTACCGAATGAGGGACCTCCGGCCCTATGACCATAACCTAAGGGCCCAGATCAGCCGACCCGCTTAGTCCCAAGGGACGGTCTGCATACAACTTTTTACCCGTAAAGATTTTTGGAAGAGGAACCGATACAGAACCACGTGAGGTAACGACCGCCTCTCGAAAGGAACGGGTGTATGACGCTGAAGCCGGTTGGCGATCTGACGATCTTCGAGGTGGGCACACTGCGCGAGGACATCAAACAAGCGCTGTCTGCGCATCCACAGGTGGAACTCGATCTTTCAGAAATCGACAAACTGGATGCCGCCGCCATTCAATTGCTCATCGCCGTTCGCCGGTCGGAGCATTGTGCGCTGACAGGCATCACCGATTCCATACGAACGCGAATGACTGACCTGGGCGCGTAACACGTGTTTCACCTCGAGATCACGCAGGGGAAAAGCCGCCGATGACTTCATACTGGTTGCTCCTATCCAGCGCCTTCGTGTTCGGCGCCTTCCTCTCCTGGATCTGGTGCCAACGCCAGACCGCTTCTGCCAGACGAGCGCTTGAATCCGCACAAGAAACAATCCTGAAGGAACAGGCGGATCGCGAGGCGATCTGGGAGCAGCTCGGGCATTCCATCATCCCGCTGGTCTCGGTGCTCAACGCTCAAATGAAGAGTGTGATCCATCAGACCGAGCAGGCCGCAACCGACCTCGGCCGGCGGTTTAGCACGATCGCCTCGCGCGCGTCATTGCAGGCCAATGAATCGATGCACCTCTTCGGCGACGGCGAGATGAATCTCGATACCGTCCTCAAAACCACCGACACCATGCTCGAAGGCTTTGTCAGTGACGTCATGAAATCGTCGGAAATGGCGTTGAATATCGCCACGATCATGGACGAGGTTGAACGCAGCACCAAGGCCATCACCGGCATGATCGGCGAAATCGAGTTCATTGCGGACCAAACCCGATTGCTCGCCCTCAACGCGGCCATTGAGGCTGCCCGTGCCGGAGAACATGGCCGCGGTTTTGCCGTAGTGGCCGACGAAGTGACCAAATTGGCCAATCGCTCAGGCCAGGCCGCCAGCAGCATCAATACAATGGTCAAAGACGTGCAGCGGAGTACGACCCAGGCGATGCAGACTGTTGAAAGTTTGGCCTCCGTCGATCTGAGCAAGACCCTGTCCATCAAGCATCGGCTTGACCAGATGACCCGTAGTTTAGCCGAGCGTAATACCACCTTGCATTCAGCCGTCATGAATTCAAAGTCGCACTCAGATGAACTCGCCAAAGACGTCGGTCAAATCATCATGTCGCTCCAGTTTCAGGATATTACGCGGCAAAAGCTTGAACATGTGATCGAGCCGTTAACCGAGGTGCGCGACATCATGGATGCCTTGCTCCAGGGACAACCGCATGACCAGATCGCCGTCAAGATGAACATTCTGGCGAACCTGGACCGTAGCTACACGATGGATGACGAGCGCGCCATATTCACTCGGTCGACCAATGGACATGGATCACGGGAAGCCCCCGTGAATGCCCCGTCTGAAGATGCGAATGTCACGTTGTTTTAAGTAACACCGGTTTGTAGAAAGAATTAAGGAGCGCGCCATGGCGAAAACAGTCTTGGTTGTCGACGATTCTCCCACCATGCGGCAGATGGTGGCTTTTACCCTGACCAGCGCAGGCTATCAGGTGGTGGAAGCCGGCAACGGAAAAGAGGCGGTCGGCAAAGTGAACGGCGGGGCCAAGCCGGACCTTGTGGTCACCGATCTGAATATGCCGGAGATGGACGGCATCACGCTGATCAAGGAAATCCGGAAAATGCCAGCGCTCAAGTTCACACCGATTTTGATGCTGACGACGGAAGCCTCAGACGACAAAAAGAAAGCCGGGCAGGCGGCCGGCGCAACCGGCTGGATCGTCAAGCCCTTCAATCCTGAACAGATGATGGCCGTGATCAAGAAAGTGCTGCCAGGCTGATTGAGCTCGATCCTCACCGGTCGCTCGCGTCTTGCTGGCCTCCGGCAAGACGCGAATGCGCCTCAGACGTGCGACGAAGGACGCGGAGAGACCATGAGCACTGACCTGTCCCATTTTAAAGACGCCTTCTTCGAAGAATCCCAAGAACATCTGACGACGATTGAAGAAGGCCTGCTCCAGCTTGAACAGAGGCCGGGGGACATCGATTTATTGAATCGCATTTTTCGGGGAGCCCATTCCATCAAAGGGAACAGCGGCATGTTCGGCTTCACGGACGTCTCGCAGTTCACCCATAAGATGGAATCGGTATTGGACCAGCTGCGCAGCAGCCAGATGGTCGTGACCGTGGAAATCACGGACTTGCTACTCCAGTCGCTCGATTGCCTGAAAACGTTGATCGAGTGCGCGAAGACCGGCGAGCCCCCGGACGAAGCTCAGGTTGCGACATTAGGAACTCAACTCGAAGCCTGCCAGGGCGGGGCGCCCATAGCCACACACAATTCCTCGGCGGCCGCCCCTCGTCATGCCGAGATACAGGGAGCCCATCACTTCACGATTACTTGGGTTCCCCCTCGATACTTATTTCAGCGTGGATTGGACCCTGCTCAATTCATCAAGGAGCTCGGCGATCTGGGTGCCGTAACCAGCGTGACTCTGGATCCCAGCCGCTTGCCCGCGTTAGCCGAAATGGACCCCGAGCAATGTTATCTGGGCTGGACCATCGAGATAGACACGGCCAAAGATCTGAAAGTCATCGAGGCTGTCTTCGATTTTGTGCGTGAGGACAGCACCCTGACCATTGTGGATACGCCTCCTCCTACCCACGAGACCCATAACGCGCCAGACGGGACGAAACCGTTGGGCGAGATTCTTGTCGAGACCGGCGTCGTCTCGCAGTCACAACTCAACCAGGCCTTATCCCAACAGAAGCGCGTCGGCGAAATTTTAGTTGAGCAAAAGATCGCGACGCCCGAACAAATTTCTGAAGCGCTGAAAAAGCAAACCGAAAGCAGCGCGCCGTCGAAAAAAGCCGAGACGCCGTCGATTCGCGTAGACACGGTCAAAATCGATCGCCTCATCAACCTGGTCGGCGAACTGGTCATTACGCAGTCGATGCTGAGCGATCTCGGATCGCGGTTCGAAATGACTCAGCTGCCGGTGTTGCTGGAACGCGTCGCGCAACTGGAGCGCAATACGCGCGAGATTCAAGAACGCGTCATGGGCATTCGCATGGTGCCCATCGGGAATGCATTCAGCCGATTTCCCCGTCTGGTACGCGATTTATCCGGAAAAGCAGGGAAAAAGATTCATCTGATCCTGTCTGGAGAGGAAACGGAACTCGATAAGACCGTGATCGAATCGATCGGCGATCCCTTGACGCATTTGGTCCGGAACTCGGCGGATCATGGTCTTGAACCCCCGAACGAACGCGTCGCCGCGGGCAAACCCGAACAGGGCATCATTCGCCTCAATGCGTTTCATGAGGGTGGAAATATCTGCATTACCGTGGAAGACGATGGGCGTGGCCTGAATCGAGAGAAGATCCTTGCCAAAGGCATCAAACAGGGATTGATCACGGAGTCCGACAAACTGTCGGACGAGCAGATCTGGATGCTCATCTTTAAACCCGGATTCTCGACCGCGGAAAAGGTCACGGACGTGTCCGGCCGCGGGGTCGGCATGGATGTCGTCAAGCGCAACATCGAAGGCCTTGGCGGCACGGTCAGCATCAAAACCACGGCCGGGAAGGGTACCACCTTCACGCTCAAGCTGCCGCTCACTTTGGCTATCATCGAGGGCATGACAGTCCGGGTCGGGAAGGACACCTATATTGTTCCACTCCTGTCGATTCTGGAATCGATCCAGCCACGGCGCGAGATGATTAAAACCCTCGTCGGAAAAGGGGAGCTGGTCAATGTTCGCGGCACCTATCTTCCCCTCATGCGCCTGTACGACGTGTTTCGGCTGGAACCGGAACTCTCGGATCCTACGAAAGCCATTCTGTTGATTTTGGAAACCGAAGGCGAGCGCGTCGCCGTCATGGTGGATGAAATCCTCGGGCAACAGCAGGTCGTGATCAAGAGTATGGAACAGAATTTTAGGAAAATTGAAGGGGTGGCCGGGGCGACCATTCTGGGTGACGGCACGGTCGGGTTTATTCTCGATGTGCGCGGGTTGCTCAACATCGCCCGTCAGGGCGCGGCGAAGGCAGCATAAGACACGTGTGATGGACAGGATCGACGCCCACGATTTAACGAACAGGGGTAGGAGGAGACGATGGCAACACAGGAGTTGACGAGCAAAGATTCGAATCAACAGATCGGGAGCACGACGGACGGCAGTCAATTCCTGACCTTCCAGCTGGGAGAAGAACTGTACGGGGTCGACATTCTCCGGGTTCAGGAAATCAAAGGCTATACGGCCGTGACGCGCATTCCCAATACGCCCGCCCACATTAAGGGGGTGCTGAATTTGCGCGGCACCATCGTCCCGATCGTGGAGCTCCGGACGAAATTCGGCATGCCGACGATTGAGTACACCATGTTCACGGTGATCGTCGTGGTCGTCGTCAAAGAGAAAATCATGGGACTCGTGGTGGATGCGGTTTCCGATGTCCTCGACATCGACAAAAAAGACATCCAGCCGGCCCCGCAGTTCGGCGCCCAGGTCGATGTCAGTTTTCTGAATGGAATCGGCAAAGCCGGCGACAAACTGGTCGCGTTGCTGGATATGGATCGCCTCTTGACCGACGGAGATATGACGGAAACCGAGAAGGCCGCTGCTTAACCATCGCACCCAGGGAGACTACGACATGGGATTAAACGTCGAATTATTAGAATCGAGCTTCAAACTTGTGGCGCCCCAGGGCGACGCCCTGGTGACCCGCTTCTACGAACGGCTCTTCGAGCGGTATCCGGCCGTCAAGCCGCTCTTCAAGAACGCATCCATCAAAGAACAGAAGAAAAAGCTGTTGGCCTCCCTGGTGTTGGTAATCCAGAACCTTCGCCACCCTGAGAAACTCACGCCGGTGCTGCAGGACATGGGGGCCAGACATGTCGGATACGGCGCGAAACCGGCTCACTACGACGCGGTCGGGGAAAATCTTCTGGCGGTATTGGGTGAATTCGCCGGATCCGCGTGGACGCCGCAGGTCAAGCAAGCGTGGACCGACGCCTATACGGCTATCAAAACCATTATGCTCGCCGGAGCGGAACGTGTACACCACACACAAGGAGAGAAGACGATGAGTAAGGCTACGGGAAAGACAAAGAAGAGCGCGCCAGCGCAAGCTGATATGAGCGGCTTCTACCTCGGCGCACTCGAGCAATCGCAGAATAACATTCTGCTCTGCGACCGTAATCTGGTGATCACCTATGCCAACTCGACGGCTAAGAAAACGCTCGTCGCGCTGGAGACCGAAATCAAGAAGGTGCTGCCGAAATTCAACGCCTCTGCGGTCGTCGGCGTGTGCATCGATGATTTCCACGTGGATCCGAGCAAACAACGCCGGATTTTAGCGAACCCGGCTAACATGCCGCACCGGTCGGATATTCAGATCGGACCCCTGACCCTCAGCCTGTTGGTCACGGCCATCATGAGCCCTGACGGAGAGTACCTGGGAAACGCGCTGGAGTGGGCCGATGTCACCGAGAAGCGAAGACTTGAGACTGAAATGTCGCGGCTCAAGGCGTCCCTCGACAATGCGCGATCCAACGTCCTCGTGTGCGACCGCAGCTATACCATCGTCTATGCGAATAACCAATCCGTCACCACATTGCGCCGGTTGGAATCCGATATCCAAAAAGTCCTTCCGGGGTTCTCCGTGGCTAAGGTGGTCGGGTCAAACATTGATCAATATCACAAGAATCCCTCCCAACAACGGCGCTTGCTGGATAACCCTCAAAATTTGCCGTACCGCACGGAAATCAAGATCGGGCCCTTAACGCTTGAACTGGCAGTCGCGGCGATCATGAACGAAAAGGGAGACTATCTCGGTAACGTCGTGGAGTGGGCGGACGTCAGCGCTCAGAAAAAAGCCCAGGTAGAAATTGATAAACTCATCGGCGCGGCCACAGCCGGACAACTCTCCGAACGGATCAATGCCGAAGAATTCGAAGGCTTCTTCAAGACGCTCTCGGAAGGCGTCAACAAGATGCTCGATGCGGTCGTCACGCCCTTGCATGAAGCACAAATGGTGCTCACCGCAATGGCGGCAAACGATCTCACGAAAACCATGACCGGCCTGTACCAGGGTGAGTTCGAGCAGATGAAGAGCAGCCTGAACGGCGCCATGAGCACCCTGAGCACCGCGATTTCGACGGTGCGTGATGGCGCGGAAAGCGTGACTGCAGGCGCCGAACAAATCACGAAGGGCAATGAGGATCTCTCGCAACGCACTTCAGAGCAGGCCAGCGCGTTGGAAGAAACCTCCGCTTCCATGGAAGAAATGACTTCGACCGTGAAGCAGAACGCCGACAATGCCAAACAGGCCAACCAGCTGGCCATCGCCGCGCGCGATATCGCCGACAAGGGCGGGTCTGTCACCGTCCGCGCGGTGGAAGCCATGGGCGAGATCAACAAGAGCAGCAAAAAGATCGCGGACATTATCACCGTGATCGATGAGATCGCCTTCCAGACGAATCTCCTGGCTTTGAATGCCGCCGTGGAAGCGGCCAGAGCAGGGGAACATGGCCGGGGCTTCGCCGTCGTCGCCGCGGAAGTGCGCAATCTGGCGCAACGGTCCGCGACCGCAGCGAAAGAGATCAAGGGTTTGATCAACGAATCGATTCAGCGCGTCAGTGACGGCAGCGAGCTGGTCAATCAATCCGGGAAGACGCTGGAAGAAATCGTCAGCTCGGTGAAACGCGTGACCGACATCATCGCTGAAATCACGGCAGCGTCTCAGGAACAAGCCCAGGGCATCGATCAGGTCAACAAGGCCATCATGCAAATGGACGAAACGACCCAACAGAATGCTGCCTTGGTGGAAGAAACGACATCGGCCAGCCAGTCGATGAAAGATCAGGCGCAGGAACTCATGCGTCAGGTTGAAGTGTTCAAGGTCGAGACGAACGGAAGTCATCGGGAGTCAAATCCCCGGCCTTCGACCGCAAGGACCGCGGTCAAATCGGCCCCCGCGGCCCCGAAACCGGCCCTGAAAAAACCGGGATTCTCGTCCAAACCCGCTGAGGCCAAGGAGCCTGCCAAGGTTGCGGCCGGGAACGGTCACGACCGGCGCAAAAAGGATGACGACTTCGAAGAATTCTAGGAACCCGGCCGCAGGAGAGGGCAGACAATGCCCCCTCCTGCGGCCGCGCCGCTTTCCCTCCGCCCCGGCCTTTCTTCATCTCCAGCGATTTGATTGTCCTCAAGAAACACGATCTCACGACCGATAAGAGAATGTGCGGGTGTACTCACACCGGAACGATACACGATTCCGGTCGATTCCACCTCTAACTCAGGGGATGAATCATGGACAGTAAAACACTCCTTTGGTATCTCGTCTTGTCCAGCCTGACAGTCGCCTATCTTGTCGTATTAGCGGGTGTCAAAGCCGCGAAGTCCCACGATGTCTCGCACCATTCCCACCGCATGATTGTGGGGTGCACGATCGTCGGCATCTGGCTCGTGGCCTATGTCCTCAAGCAAGTCTTGTTTGGACGAGAGTCGTTCCAGGGGCCGGAAAGCGCCTATTGGTCGGTCTATGTCCCGATCTTCGTCACGCACATGCTCTTGGCCGTCACCACCATCGGCCTGGGTGCCTACAACCTCTACATGGGGCTCCATCGGCTGCGCTTCGGAAGTGTCGGCGCCATGGTCGCCGGCATGACCACGCACCGTCGAATGGGGAATGCTCTCATTTGGACGTTTAGCGGCACCATGATCACGGCATACCTCGTGTATTTAATGCTGTTTGTCTGGTATCGGAGCTGAGACGATGGACTATTCCATTTCGAAGAAAGAATACGATCAAATCCGCACCTTGCTCTATGACGAATCCGGCATCTCACTAGGGGAGAGCAAACAGTCGCTCGTCGTATCACGCCTCACCAAGCGGTTGCGCGAGCTTCAGCTTGACGACTTCGCGTCGTACTACGACTATGTGAGGCAGGATAGCAGCGACGAAGAATTCACACGGATGCTCGATCTGCTCTCGACCAACAAGACCGATTTTTTTCGGGAGCCAAAGCACTTCGACTTTTTACGCGAACGTATTCTTCCCTCGCTTAAGAAAGACAAGCGTATCCGAATCTGGTCCTCCGCCTGTTCGACCGGTGAGGAACCGTACACGATCGCCATGACTCTGTATGAGGGGGTCCAGCACCCGGCACAGTGGAACTTTCAAATTCTCGCCTCCGACATCTCAACTCGAGTCCTGGCCCACGCCGCGAAGGGGTTGTATGCGGAGGATCGTGTGCGCGAAGTGCCGGCCGCAATTGTGAAGCATCATTTTCTCCAGGGACGGGGAGACAGTGCCGGCCTCGTGAAGGTGAAACCGCACCTCTCCGCCATCATCAAGTTCCGTCGTCTCAACCTGATGGACGATCGATTTCCCATCAAAGCTCCGCTGGATGTGATTTTCTGCCGGAATGTCATGATCTACTTCGATCGCCCCACGCAGGAACGTCTCGTGAATAAGTTCTACCACCATCTCAAACCGGGTGGGCATCTCTTCATCGGCCACTCGGAAAGTTTGCAGTGGGTATCCCACCCCTTCAAGACCATCGCGCCAACCATCTATTGGAAGGAAGCCTGAGGGACATGGCGGTGATTGACACCGATACCTTCTCGCATATCCGGCGCATGCGCGATGGCCGTTTTCCCCACGAGGTGGCGTGCATTCTGCCGGGAGAGTTTTTTGTCAGTCGGGAGCCAATGGTTGTCTATACGGTCCTGGGGTCCTGCATCTCAGCATGCATCCGGGATCCGATCGCAGGCGTCGGCGGCATGAATCATTTCATGCTTCCCGCTCCAAAGGAGCATCAGTCCGGCGACGCTTGGGGAGGGGAGTCCACTCGGTATGGCTCTTTCGCGATGGAACAGTTGATCAACGAAATTCTGAAACGCGGCGGACTCAGGCACCGGTTGGAAGTGAAATTATTCGGGGCGGGAAAGATCTATGACGGGAACATCGATGTCGGGGCGCGCAATACGGAATGGGTGCTCCAGTATCTGAAGACCGAAGGGTACGCCCTCGCCAAGAGCGACCTGGGCGATGTCTTTCCGAGAAAGGTGTACTACTTCACGGAGTCAGGCCGCGTCCTGATGAAAAAGATCGAGCGCATAAGAAACCGTACGATTTACGAGCGGGAAACGGAGTACCAACATCGGATCGAAGTCGAACCGACGGCGCCACAGGACAATATTACGCTGTTTTGAGATTCGACCCATGAGTGGCGGCGCACAAACGCGCACACCAGAAGACCAGGAGAAGTGTGGCAATGGCTAAAATTCGAGTCCTAACCATCGATGATTCCGCGTTGATGCGGCAGGTGCTGGCTGAGTTGCTTTCCAAAGATCCTGCTATCGAGGTGATCGGCAGCGCGCCGGATCCCTATGTGGCCCGGGAAAAAATTAAAGCATTGAATCCGGATGTGCTGACCCTGGACGTGGAAATGCCCAAAATGGACGGGCTCACGTTTTTGGAAAAACTCATGCGCGGACGCCCCACGCCGGTGATTATGGTCAGTTCGCTCACCGAGGCCGGCTGCCAAACGACCCTCCGCGCGCTGGAACTCGGCGCCGTCGACTTTATCACCAAGCCGAAAATCGATTTACGCGAAGGCATGGATCAGATCGCGCAGGAGCTGATTGCAAAAGTCAAGGCCGCCGCAACGGCCTCCGTGCGTCCCACAACGGCCTCGTCGTCCGGCGCCGCTCGTCCCGCGGCGCTCAACTCGGCCATGATCAAAACGACGGATATGATCATCGCGATCGGCTCCTCCACAGGGGGCACGGAAGCGGTCAAGGACGTCCTCCAGGTGCTTCCTCCAAACACGCCTCCGGTCCTCATCACACAGCATATGCCTGAGCGTTTCACCAAAACCTGGGCGGATCGCATGAACCAGCTCTGCCGAATTTCCGTCAAGGAAGCCGAGGACGGGGATAGCGTCCTCCCGGGACATGCTCTCGTGGCGCCCGGCAACTACCATATGACCCTGGTCCGCAGCGGCGCGCGCTACTCCGTGCGCATTAACCAGGATGAGCCGGTCAATCGGCATCGCCCGTCGGTCGATGTGATGTTTGACTCCGTCGCGCAGTACGCGGGAGGCAACGCGGTGGGCGTGATCCTGACCGGCATGGGCGGAGACGGGGCCAAAGGCCTCCTGCGAATGAAAGAAGCCGGCGCCTATACCATCGCCCAGGACGAGGCGTCATGCGTGGTCTTCGGCATGCCAAAAGAAGCCATCAAGCTTGGCGCAGCCGACGCCGTCCGTCCGCTTGGCGACATCGCCGCCGCCATTTTGACTCATGTCACCCGTGCCTGATTGTTCACCTTTTGCCCTAGAGGAGCTGCGATGAAAATTACCAGCGAAGTCCACAACCATAAGGTCACCTTGAAACTGGAAGGCAACTTTACCTATACCCAGCGTAAACCCTTTCAGGAAATGTTGAAGTCCGTCAGTGTCGATCCGATGGAACATATTGTCGTCGATCTGTCCCAGGTGGCGTTCCTTGACAGCGCAGCCTTGGGGCTGCTGATGATCTCCCATCGGCAATTGCAGGCCGACAAACGCACAATGTCCCTGGCCTATCCTCAACCGACGGTGCGGCAGATCATCGAACTCGCCAACCTGCACAAGACCATTCCGCTGATCGAATCGCCGGTCCCGACCATGACGAAGAAGAGCGCATGACGTGCCTTTTCCGATGATGAAAGGAATGAGGCATGCAGATTACTGAACGGCGAATCGGGGAGTCGGTCATCCTCGACCTGGTGGGCGAACTGACGTATGCCAATCGAGCCACGTTTAAAGCTTCGGTGGAGCGGAGCAAAGCCAACGGCGTCCGTCACCTGATATTAAACATGCAAGGCGTTCGATTTCTCGACAGTTCGGCGCTCGGGACCCTGGCGTTACTCACGCAAAGCCAGAGCGCGACACGGAGCACAATCGGTCTCCTGAATCCCCAGAGTTACGTCAAAGAAATCCTTACTCTGGCCAACCTGCATCAACTGCTGCCGGTCTACCATTCGGAGCAGGAGGCGCTGGCTGCATGCCGTCTACCGAAAGCCGGGTAAGGTAGGTATCGGGAGCATGACACGTGGCTGAGCCCGTGCGACACATCGAGCCGCCATCCATCGCCGGCCCCTCCGCGAAGGGGACACCGGTCATTCTCCTCGTCGACGACGACGAGATCACTCGAATGGGGATGGCCGGGCGGTTGAAACGATTGGGGTACCGCGTGATCGAGGCCGGTGACGGAAACGCCGGCTTGACCGCCATCCGCGCCCAGCGTCCGGATTTGGTTATCCTTGATTGGATGATGCCGGGTATGGATGGTCCGAGTGTCTGTGAGGCAATCCGCGCAGATCCGGAATTGAAATCCAGCCAGGTCGTGCTCATGACGGCGCACGACCGCCCCGAACAGATCGCCGAAGGTCTCTCGCGCGGAGCCGATGATTTTCTCAGCAAAGCGGCGAGTAGGCAGGAAGTCCTGGCGCGTGTGCAAGCCAGCCTCCGGTCGAGCGCGCTGGTTCGTGAAATCGAACACACGCGCGATGATCTCGATCGATCCCATCGCCTCCTGTCCGCCAAACAAGCAGAACTGGAGAGTGAGCTGCAATCGGCCGCGGATTTCGTCCGCGCCCAGCTGCCCCTGCCCGGCATGCCGGCCACCGGAGTCAGCATGCAGTGGGCCTACCAGCCGTCCCTGGCCCTGGGCGGGGACCTGTTTCAAGTCTGTTCCTGGGGAGCCGATGCCCTTGGGTTATACATTCTCGACGCGTCGGGTCACGGAGTCGCGGCAGCCTTGCGGGCGGTCGCGCTGATGAGTTTTCTGCGTGAGGACAATCTGACGAAAGCAGTCGGAAGTCTTGACCCAGGAACCATCCTTACAGAAGCCAACCGTCTGTTTCCGCTGACGCAGGACGGCGAATATTTCACCCTGTGGGTGGGACGTCTGGACATCTCCACACGAATGCTCTCCTATGCCACCGCCGGTCATGGCGGAGCGTTCCTGCAAGCGGCCGGCGCCGGGTCCCGATGGCTGTCCATGGCCAGTCTTCCGTTGGGATTCGATCCTCACAGCACGTTTGAAAGTCTGCATACTCCGCTTCTTTCATTGGATCGTCTGTATCTGTTCAGCGACGGCATCTACGAAGCCCCTTCGCCGACAGGAGAACTCTGGGGACGAGACCGCTTGCAAGCAACGCTGGAAGCGCACCGTAGCCAGAGTCTTGGACAGAGCATCGCCGATACCATGGCCGCGGCACGGCAGTGGCTAGCCGGGGATATTTTCCCGGACGACGTGGCGCTGCTGGGTCTGGAGATGCTGGAGAGCCCGATGAGCCCAAAGGAGAGGTCGTGATGGAGTCGCAACCGGTCATGGATCTTGCCGCAGCCCTGGATCGCTTCGACGGCGACCAGGATCTCTTTCTCACCCTCACCGGCCTGTTTGTCGAACGCTCAGCACAGGCGCTCGATGCCCTTCAGGCAGCCCTGGCTGCACAGGACCTCCCCGTGTTGATCAAAGAGGCCCATAAACTGAAGGGATCGGCGATGGAGTTTTGTGCCCGTCCGGCTGTCGCCGCCGTCGGACATCTTGAGGAATCCGCCCGGAAGGCCGCCGTGCAGGATCTTCCGGCAGCGGCCGAACAGGCTTGCGTAGAGGTCAAACGACTGACTGCCGCGCTGGTTGAGATCATGGAAAAAGGCTTTCCCTCATGACTGGTCACACCCCATCGCCCACGATGCTGGTCGTCGATCCCTCTGCTGAGACCTGGGCTCTGGTGATGGAGCAAGCCCGGCTCCGTGGGCTTTCAGTCATGACAGCGCCTGATCCTCAAGCAGCATTGGCGATGATCGATATGGCTGCGCCCGATATTCTCATGACCGATCTGTTCCTGGCAGACCGGGCCGGCCTCCTGTTGATCCGCGAACTCCGCGCACGGTCCTCGAAAAGCGTCATGATTGCGACCGGGGAGTCTGGGCAGGTTGACACAGTTGTGGAGGTCGTGCGGGCGGGCGCAGATGACTACCTCCAGAAGCCGCTTCGCGCGGACGCGCTCGGCTTGGCGCTGGATCGAGCGCTCCAACAGATCCCGGCGACCATCGAGAACGTTCCGGGAATCGAACAGGTGGACTATCGGCTTGTATTAGGCACCAATCCCGATCACGTCGAGGACTGTGTGACCTGGTTGATCCAGCAGACCGCCGTGTCGCTTCCCGAAACGCAACGCCTGCACCTGCGCACCACCTTGATCGAACTCATCGTCAACGCGGTGGAACATGGCAGTCTTGAAATCCTCTATCAGGAAAAACACGACGCCTTGAACGCCGACCAGTTCGAGACGCTGATTGCGGAGCGCCGGCGCCATCCACGGTTTGCCACGCGGCGTGTCGTGGTCCGGGCTTCCTATGATAAAGGTCGCCGCCTCCTCCGTTATGCGATCACGGATGAGGGGAGGGGCTTTGCCTGGAACCGCTTTATGACGACCTCTGAACAGCCCTGTGACAGTCGTCATGCCAACGGCCGCGGCGTCTTTCTCGCCAAGGCGTTTTTCCCGGACCTGACCTATAACGAACGCGGGACAGAAGTGACGTTTTCAGTGCCAGTTCCCTAGCCCGTACTCTCCACACCCGTGCTGCAGCCGCTTGACGCGCCTCCTCCTTGCGGTTTATCTTCCCCTCGCTGATTCTGCGGCTATCTCACCGCTCACCTATGAGGCCCTTCATGGCTCGTCCCACTAGACCGGTTGTTTTCCTGATGCTCTGTTCCTTGTTGGCGGGTTGTAGCAGCGCCGAGTGGGTCCACCCCAATCGGCCGAAGGATCAGTTCACCCTGGACTATAACAAGTGTCAGGCCGACACCATGCGTGACCCCAAACTGCAGCAGGGTATCCAGCTCCTGGTCATTCAGGCGACCGAACGCTGTGTTCAGAAGCAGGGCTGGCGGCTGGTGGAAAAAGAGTAGCGCCTCCCGATCTTCGCTCTGCTTGAGTCCCCGGCCCCGGCGGACGTGTCAGCCCACACCATCCGCTATATGACAAGCCCTCCCCAATCCTCGCTTCGCTCCTAATCGCGTCGTTTTTGTTGACGGATGGACCAAGGTTCGTTATGTAATGAACTGATCGTCCATCCATCATCCGCCCAGCACAGGAAACCATGCCCATGACACGCATTGATCTCATCGCCGGAGCACGCCCGAATTTCATGAAAATTGCGCCGATCATCAACGCGTTGAATGCCGCACGGTCGCGTGGCAGCAAACTTCGGTTTCGCCTCATCCATACGGGACAACACTATGACCGTGCCATGTCGGGCAGCTTTTTCGAGGAGTTGGGCATCCCCGATCCCGACATGAATCTAGAAGTTGGTTCCGGTACCCAAGCTGAACAGACGGCGGCGATTATGGTGAACTACGAGAAAGTTTTGGCCAAAGACAAAAGCCATCTTTGCCTGGTCGTGGGGGACGTGACCTCGACCATGGCCTGCTCGATCGTGGCTCGCAAGATGGGGATTCCCGTGGCCCATGTGGAGGGCGGCATTCGCTCGAACGATTGGACGATGCCGGAGGAAATCAATCGCGTCGTCACGGATTCCATCACCAACTGGTTCTTCACCACCAGCGAAACGGCCAATGACAATTTACGCCGCGCAGGTGTCGCAGATGCGCGCATTTTTTTTGTCGGCAATACCATGATCGATACACTGCGTCAACACATGGAGCGGTTGCGGCCCCCGGCCTGCTGGAGTTCCCTTGCGTTGACACCGAACCAGTATTTTGTCGTCACCCTGCATCGTCCTGCAAACGTCGATGGTGAGCAGCAATTGCTTGGACTGCTACGAGCCATTGCGGAGGGCACACAAGGATTGCCGGTGGTATTTCCGGTGCACCCGCGAACCGCCAAACATCTGCGTGAGACCGGACAGACGCTTCCCTCCCTGCACTATGTCGACCCCTTGGGCTATCTGGAGTTCAACTATCTGGTGAAGCACGCCCGCGGAGTCATTACCGATTCGGGCGGGATCACGGAGGAAACGACTGTGCTGGGTGTTCCTTGTTTGACCTTGCGCGATAATACCGAACGGCCGGAAACGGTGACCATCGGTACCAATGAACTGATCGGAACCGACCCGCGAAAACTCCCCCCGGCCCTGCAGCGATTGATGGCCGGTCAATGGAAGAAGGGCGCCATTCCGCCACTGTGGGACGGCAACACGGCCGTGCGGATTGTGGAACATCTGGAGACGCTTCTCGCACAACAGTAGGATGAGTGCACGACGTATCGTTCACTGCTCCGATCCATTGGGGGGCGGGTTGCCGAAGCCGGCCCCACAGCGAAGAGCAGCGGACGATTACGGCACAATACGCAAACGAGTCATGAATTCATGCGGGATAGCACCGGTATATTCGACTCGCAGCGTCGTGATCGGATGCTTTGCCCCATACCGTTTCGAGGCCCATCCAGCCACCGGTTGTACGCTGCCCTCCCAGAGAGTGCTCGTGCCGCCTTCAACGGTGAGCAGGAGCCCGGGATCACATCCTTCCAAGCGATAGCCCCCATCCACGGGAATCGGCCGGTAGCCCAAATGCCAATTGAGCTCTACCTGGTGCATGCCGGTTCCGGTGAGCCAGTCCCAAATCAGCCAAGACCCGGGCGGCTCATACGACACCCCGCGTAAATGGGTCACCCCTACTCGATCCCTGTATCCATAATGCCTGGCGATCACGGTGATTTTTCCTTCAGGCGTTTCATCTTTGTAAACGAGGTGAGTATCAAAGGGCAGCAACCAAGCCATCGGGCCGTCCTGGACGGCCTGGTCCAGCCCATCGACGGTCACCGTATTGTGGGCACGGGTGCCGCGAAAATACCTCCGCCACTCTTCATTGCCCGTGCAGGTATAGGTGCCCGGATCGACCAACACATCACGCGAGCCGACTTGTAGGATCAGCGACAGCGCATCAGCGTGACCGTGCGTATATCGGGGAGCTATGCCCAATGCGCCATGGTCAAAAATCGCCCTTTCCCCCATCCGGCCGCGAACAATCGAATACCCTGAGAGATGAAAGGTGGTCAGTCCTGGAGCGTGCGCCTTGCGAGGTTGGACAAAATGCATATAGGGAGACAGCGCGCACTCATGCTCGCCTTCTCCGATCGGCGGAAGACTCCCATCGATGGCATTGCGGAACTCGTCCAGAAAGTCGCGGCTGCGTGCGAACACCGGGCGAATTCGTTCCGCAACCGGCGAGTGGCGATGGTCGAGGAGCCCTAACACCATCCCATAGAGATCCGTGCAAAACTGAAGATACCCCACTCCCTGCTCCTGACTGCCCCCGTCATGACTGATATGCCGGGGAGTCTCCGCCTCCAACAGATAATGCCCAAACGCGAGCCATCGCTCAGCCATATCCATTTCAGGGAAAAGGCTGCCGGCATAGATCAACGCCACCGCTGCCGCCAGTGTGTCATGAGGGGTTGTCAAGCGCAGCGACAGGCGTTTCCGGATCAATTCCGCATGACCGGAAACGAGCGTCAGCACCGCAGGCCACACGCGCGCCGGGGAGAGCAACCACGGACGCAGGCCATCGATTGCATGACAGACCGCCAGCAGCCGAAGGGCGCATTCCGTCGGGGAGATATAGTGGATACCGGTCAAAAACGGATTCGCCTCCACCCAAGAGACGAGCTGTGCTTCCATCGTCGCCACCGCGTCTGCGCGTTCGACGGGTTCAGCCTGCTGTGCCAGCCTAGCCAGGAACGCCAGGTGCTGAAGGCGCGAGGGTTCCCACGCCATGCGAATATCTCCGCAGGGATTACCGGCATGAATCGGAATGTCAGCAAAAAAACAGCGCGGCCACAGGACTCCTGTATCCGGAGCCCTGTGCCAGCAGGAGCCATCGGGATCCCAGCCCCAGGAATACCCGAACACCGTCACAGCGCCTTTGAGCAGCGCATCCATCTGTCCGTCGTCCGCCGGAAGATGCCAGGGCAAGGACGGCAGACAGGAGGATGGACTCGTGCAGAATGAGTAGCGGGATACATCCTGGGCGGTAAATTGTCGATGTAGCGATTGCTTACCGAGCCCCTGTCGCAGGTGCAGCAACGAAAACAGCGCGCGTTCCCTCGCCTGGCTCCACCATTCCAGACGTCCTGGCGCAGCGAGCGCCTTTAGTGACGAGGCGAGGCGTTGGGGAAGGGCATTGGAATTGAATGAAAGCGTTACGCGCAAGGATCAGCCATACACAGTGAGCGTGATTAAACCGTGTGAACAAGGCTTCGTCCATTCGGCCTTGGCAAGATGCGATGTCGATGAAGGCACAGTACATTCGTTGAGTGTTGAGGGTCAATGACGAAAAACCACGTAACAGTCGGCCGTCAGTCCTTGCACCTTCGGACCTGCCTCCGCATGAGTGTCTCACGATGAGACATCGTCTGTATGGATCTAGCATCAGTGGCGAACGGCACTATCACTACGTAGCTGAATTGTGATAAGGAGCGTGTTCTATCGGCTAGTCCAGCGAACGCACGTATGACTGACCGGCGAACGCTGAGAAAGAGGCCGTTTCAAATCGAGGGGGTAGGTGACGGAGTGAAGAAAGCGTTGATCACCGGCATCAGCGGTCAAGATGGATCCTATCTCGCCGAATTGCTGTTGGGCAAAGGCTACGAGGTCCATGGCATCGTCCGTCGCTCCAGCTCTTTAAACACTGCCCGCATTGACGGCATTTATCAAGACCCACATGTGCCAGAGGCGCGATTACGACTCATCTATGGAGACCTTAACGACGCGAGTTCGCTCAATCGAATTCTGCGCACGATTCAACCGGATGAAATCTACAACTTAGGCGCGCAGAGCCATGTTCGCGTGAGTTTTGATGTTCCTGAGTACACGGCCGAAATTACAGCCCTGGGGACCGTGCGCTTGCTCGAAGCCATTCGTGAATCAGGCATCAACCCCAAATTCTATCAAGCCTCCTCCAGCGAAATGTTCGGCAAGGTGCAGGAAATTCCGCAGCGTGAGAGCACACCGTTTTATCCGCGCAGTCCTTATGGAGCCGCCAAGGTCTACGCCCACTGGATCACCGTCAATTACCGTGAAGCCTACGATCTCTTCGCCTGCAGCGGCATTCTGTTCAATCATGAATCCCCACGTCGCGGCGAGACCTTCGTAACCAGGAAAATCACGAGAGCTGCGGCCCGAATCAAATTGGGGGTACAGCAAGTGCTGTATCTCGGAAATCTCGACGCGAAGCGCGATTGGGGATTTGCCGGTGACTACGTACAGGCCATGTGGATGATGCTCCAGGCAGAACAATCGGATGACTATGTGATCGCTACGGGCGAGACGCATACGGTCCGGGAGTTCCTCGACCGCGCGTTCGGTCACGTGGGGCTGGATTGGCACGACCACGTGAAGATTGATCCGCGGTACTACAGGCCGACAGAGGTCGACCTGTTGATCGGCGATGCAACGAAGGCCAAGCGCACGCTGGGGTGGGAGCCGAAAGTGTCGTTTGGTGAGTTGGTGGCCATGATGGTGGACGCCGATGTGCATGCAGAGCGCCAAACCTTGGAAGGCACCAAGGCGGTACCTTGTGCATGAGGTTCCGGGGCGGATACACGCGTCGTCGTAACTGGCAGCTCGGGGTGTTGAGGATCGGTGGGCATAGGCCAACTTCGGCACCCGGGCTGCTGTGCGATTTGAGTGCCAAAAAGCCGGGACTCTGATCTCGTCCAGCTGGAGACCGTCCAGCGACTGTACGACAGCGCGGCACGAGCCGGAGGCGTCAAGGCAATCACACGAATTCCGGCTGGTTTTCTACCATAACTGATGGGTACATAGTTAACAGAAGTTGGGCTGGAGCAGGGGCTGGAGTAATCTGTAGCGCTAGCCACCATCTGCGCCGATTCCAAGTATATTCCAGTTCCTTTGGCGAAGAAGACCTGTGGTCCTGGTTTCCAGAAAAAACGAATGCGCCTTACGGACTGGCTAAGAAAATGATGCTGGTCCAGGCTTAGGCTGATCGGCACTAATACGGGTTTACCGCCAAGGAGATTGTGCTCGTTCCCATAACCCCCTATGGCCCCGGCAACAAATTTGACACGTAAACGTGCATGTCTTTCAGGCCCTCATCAGGAAGTGTGTTAAGGCGCAAGCCAAGGGGGAGCAGCAGGTGCTGCTGTGGGGCGACGGCTTGTCGTCGCGGGAGGTTCTCTACATATGCCGATGCAGCCCGCGCCGTTCTGTTAGCGGCTGAACACGAGAATGACGACGACCCGATGAATATGCCACGGGAGAAGAGAGCACGATTCAAGATCTGGCGCACCTGATCGCCGACGAGGTGGGATTCATGGGAGATCTGATATGGGATACCGGCAAGCCTAATGGTCAACCGCGCCGCTGCCTAGAGGTGAGCAGGGCAAAAGAATTGTTTGGGTTCGAGGCGGAGTTGATGCTGCGTCACGGAACCAATAAGAGCCTGGCTTGGGTATCGATCTCACCAAACAGAGGTGAGGATACGTGGCGTGTTGATGTGAAGGGAGACCCAAGTTTTCACTAGACTCGCTCCTGAAAATAGACTTCAACGAGCATTTCAGCCTTATATCATGAATGTTTACTCATTTCCCGATGAATACCAGTGCCTCTTCCTGAAAGGGTTACAAATAGATGCTAATTCGTTGGATGCTTTTGGTAATTGGACTCTCAGCTGCCTGTAGTCCGAGTGTTGTAGTTCAAAGCCCAACTCCTGTAGGCGCTCCAGGAACAGAAATTGGGTTGGTAGGCCCTGCTATCAGTGAGGAGTACATCATTCAACCTGGGGACCAACTGGAAATGAAGTTTTTTTATAATCCAGATATGAATGATGGCATGGCTGTTCGCCCAGACGGTCGAATTTCCATGCAGCTCATTGGAGAAGTCGTGGCCGCCGGCCGTTCTCCGAATGAGCTTAGTGCTCTTTTGCGGCAGAAATATGGCAAGGAGCTCAAGAATCCAGAAATTACCGTAATTGTTCGCTCCTTTGGGTCCAGGGTATATGTCGATGGAGAAGTCAAGAAACCCGGTGAGTTGGAACTGCTGCGCCCCCTTACTGTTATGCAAGCGATATCACGGGCAGAGGGCCTCACTGATCGAGCATGGAAGGAAGCTTTGGTCATCAGGCGTATCAAGGGAAAAGACCCTTTGGTGATGAAGCTTGACCTCGATGATGTGCTGACAGGGAACGACTTTAGTCAGGATGTAGGGTTGGTGCCATTCGACATCGTCTATGTTCCTAGATCACCGATCTCAAATGTCAATCTGTGGGTGCATCAATATATCCGAGCAAATATTCCATTAAATTTCGGTGTCTTTTTTAACCCGTTCTAGGTACAGGTTGTATGGCAATGCATGAGGTTCAGCACGGCAACTTAAGGGATTTTTTGACTGTTCTCATAAAACATCAGAATAAGGTCATTGGAGTGTTTGCTGCTGCGGTCCTCACTGTGACGGCAGGTTCATTCATTATGACCCCCATTTATGAATCTGAAGCAACGGTCATGGTAAAGATCGGGCGGGAATACATGTATCGTCCCGAGGTTGGCTCAACTGGCCAAGCGATATCTTATGACCAAAATCGGATCGTGGAGTCGGAAATTCAAATCTTCTCAAGTCAAGATGTGGCCAAAGGAGTCATCACGAAAATTGGATTAGCAAGGTTATATCCCGACATCGCTCAGGATCCACCAACTAAAATGACTGCCTTGGATGCAGCGATTGAAGAAATGAGAGACAAGCTGTCATTTTCAACCTTAAAAGACTCCAACGTCATCAAAATTAAATTTCAGCACCCCGATGCAGAAGCCTCATCCCGGGTCGTCAACAATCTCCTCGATCTCGTGATGGAAAAACACCTGAAGGTCTTTAGTAACCCGCAAGCTGGATTTTTGGAAAAGCAAGCGGCGGACTATCAGGAAAAATTGGAACTATCTCAATCAAGGCTGCAGGAATTTAAGCGCACACATAGGCTTTCTTCGCTTCAGGAAGAGCGACAATTAACCCTCGAGCAGCGAAGAGATTTAGATACCGCATTAAAGAAATACCAAAACCAAAAACAGGGCCTACTCAGCAAGCACACCTCCGTAAAAAGACAGCTTGGGAGTATTCCCAGCCAAATTCCGCTGGCGAGCGTTGCGGAGCGCCAGGGAGTTGTAGACGGGCTGAAGGCAAATCTCTTGGAGCTTCGACTTAAAGAACAGAGCCTTTCAGCGAAGTTCAAGGAGACCAGTCGCCTGATCACCGACATAAGAAATGAAATTAATACAGTGGAGAAATTCCTCCGAGAGCAAGAGGATCGTCTCACTGATAGAGTGACCACCGGAAAAAACCCCATCTATCAGGAACTCGAGATTGAAATTTTACGAACAGAATCCGAATTAAGCTCCGTTTCCACTCAGATAGCTGAGACGACACAGCAGATTCGACAGTTGGACGGACATCTTTCCCAACTCGATCAGTTGGAGAAGGAATTGGCTACGCTGCAACTCAAGGTGGAGGCCGACCAGAATAACTACCGAATGTATTTGTCTAAGGTGGAAGAGGCTCACGTTTCGGAAAAAATGGACGAGCTCAAAATGGCTAACTTAAGCATCATCCAAGCCGCCGCCGTCCCTCCGAAACCGGTCAAACCCAAAAAAGGACTCAATATTTTACTCGGCATTGTTGCCGGAATAATTGGCGGCATCAGCTGTGCGTTCATGGCTGCCTATATTGAAGAAGGATATACCCGACCGGAGGAGGCGGAGAAGGACTTGGGTATTCCTGTGCTATCTGCCGTCAATTACAAAGGATAGTTTCATGTGGCTCAAATTTGATGAATTCGAGCAGAAACGATTCCATGCGAATATAGATCCAAATTCTATTTGAGTCAAAGATAGAGCCAGACTTTTAGATCGATCATGACCCAAAACCCGAAAACTAGGCCAACGGCAGCTTGAGAAAACGGTCGGCGGCGTGGTCTTCTTGACCCCAAGGAGGACCCGACGATGGCACGACGACGAGGGCATACGGAAGAGCAAATTCTGGC